>NZ_JBFBBQ010000102.1:0-31655 GCF_040682775.1 Amycolatopsis sp. NPDC051106
AGCTCGTGCGCAGGAACCGGTCCAGCACGAGCTGATGACCGCGTTCGCGCTCGCCGACGGCACGTCCCTGCAGGTGGTGCGCAGGGGCGACCATGAACGCAACCAAGGCCACATTGGGGCGCTTGGCCACAGGCGGTGGGCGGCAGCGGCGCGGCGGCTCGCTAGCAGATCGACGAACCGGTCCGGATCAGGGCATTCCGGGCCACCGGCCGGCGGCCACGTTCTACGATCACCCGCGGAGGTGGGTGTGGAGCCGTTGGGGCGGAATGAGCCGGCGCAGGCCGGGCGGTACCGGCTGCTCGCCGCGGTCGGCGAGGGCGGGATGGGCCGCGTGCTGCTCGGGGTCGCCCCCGATGGGCGGCTCGCCGCCGTCAAGCGGGTGCACCGCGGGTTCGCGCACGATCCCGGCTTCCGCGAACGGTTCCGGCGGGAGGTCGAGGTCTCGCGGCTCGTCTCCGGCGCCTACACCGCCGCCGTGATGGACGCCGACCCGCACGCGCCGACGCCCTGGCTCGCCTCGGTGTTCGTCGCCGGGCCCTCGCTGCAGGAAGCCGTCGACACGACCGGGCCGCTGCCGCCGGCCGCCGTGCGGCACCTCGCCGCCGGGCTGGCGTCGGCCCTGATCGGCATCCACCGGGCGGGGCTCGTGCACCGGGACCTCAAGCCCGCCAACGTCCTGCTCGCCGACGACGGCCCGCGCGTCATCGACTTCGGCATCGCCCGCGCCGCCGAGGGCGGCACCGACCTCACCCACACCGGCGTCATCCTCGGCTCGCCCGCGTTCATGTCGCCGGAGCAGGCCGAAGGGCGGCCGCTGACCCCGGCGAGCGACGTCTTCTCCCTCGGCGCCCTGCTGGTGCTGGCCGCCACCGGGTACAGCCCCTTCGCCGGGACGTCGGGCCCGCAGTCGCTCTACAACGTCGTCCACACGCACCCGGACCTGCGCTTCCTGCCGCCCGAGGTCCGCGCCGTCGCCGAGCCGTGCCTCGCCAAGGACCCCGCCCGCCGGCCGACACCCGCCCAGGTCCTGGAGCTGCTCGGTCCCCTGCCCCCGGTCCAGCGCCCGTGGCCGCCCGCGGTGCACGCCATGATCGCGCGTCGCCAGGCCGAGGTGGCGGCCATCCTCACCAAGAAGCCCGGCCGCCGCCGCCGGATCGCGCTCGCCGCCACCGCGGCCGCCGTCGTCGTGGGCGCCACGATCACGGCCGTCACCCTGACCAGCGGCGACGACGGCGCGACCGCCGCCCCGGCGAGCACCACCCCCGCTCCGGTCACGACGGAGTCCGCACCGAACCCGGATCCGCTCGGGCCGGACAAGCTGCGCGGCGCCGACCTGTGCCAGGTGCTGCCGTCGGTGCCCGGGACCGGGAAACTCACCCCCAAGATCGACGTGCACTTCTTCGAGTGCGTCTACGAGACTCCGCAGGGCCAGTGGCTGGGGCTGACCGTCGGCGGCCCGGTGACCGCCAAGGGCACGGCCGCCGGCGAGCTCGACGGCCTCCCGCTGAGCATCGACGACAAGGCGGGCGGCTGCACCGCGTCCGTGCCGATCGTGGACCGGCCGGACGCGACGATCGGCGTCGAAGCCAGTCAATCGGCCAAGCCGTTCGCCGAGCCCTGCGACGCGGCGAAGGCCGCGCTCACCGAAGCCGTGAAGCGCCTCCGCGCCGGAAGCGCCGGTCCGCCAGCCGCGCCGGGCGGGCTCGCCCCGGTGGACCCGTGCGGCCTGGTCGACACCGCCACCGCGCAGCGGATCGCCGGCCCGGTCACCAAGGTCGAGCCCGGCGGGCTGCACGAATGCCACTGGCAGGTCGGCGGCGAGATCGTCGTGTCGCTCCAACGCGGTACCCGGCCCGTGCAGTCCAAGGACCCCTACTACGACTCGGCCGGAACCGTCGACCTCGGCGGGGTCACCGCGTACTTCACCACCAAACGATCCAACCCCGCGACCGGGTTCTGCAGCCTCACCTGGCAGCACCGCCCGCTCGAAGAAGACTTCTCGGAGAACGTCGTCGTCGACTACCGCACGTCCGCCAGCTCGCTCCCGGACAACGAGATCTGCCGCCAGGCGCAGGACTTCGCCAAGGCGCTCCGGCCCGGATTGCCGAAACCGTGAAGCCGCTGGAGCCGGGAGACGCCCGGCAGGCCGGGAAGTACCGCCTCGTCGCCGCGCTCGGCGAGGGCGGGATGGGCCGCGTCCTGCTCGGCGTGGCCCCGGACGGCCGGCTCGTCGCGCTCAAGCAGGTCCACCCGGAGTTCGCGCACAACGCCCGCTTCCGCACCCGGTTCAAGCAGGAAGTGCAGGCGTCGCAACGGGTTTCGGGAGCCTTCACCGCCGCGGTGATGGACGCCGACCCCGACGCTGAGACCCCGTGGCTGGCTTCGGTGTTCGTCACGGGACCGTCGCTCAAGGAGGCCGTCGAAACCACCGGGCCGCTGCCGGTCGACGCGGTGCGCCGGCTCGCCGTCGGGCTCGCGACCGCGCTGATCGAGATCCACCGCGTCGGCCTGATCCACCGCGACCTCAAGCCCGGCAACGTGCTGCTGACCGGCGACGGCCCGCGCGTGATCGACTTCGGCATCGCGCGCGCCGCCGAGGGCGGCCCGGACCTCACCGGCACCGGCGGCATCGTCGGCTCCCCCGCGTTCATGTCGCCCGAACAGGCCGAAAGCCGCCCGCTGACCCCGGCGAGCGACGTCTTCTCCCTCGGCGGCCTGCTGGTGATGGCGGCGACCGGGCGCGGCCCGTTCCCCGGCTCGACGACCGCGCAGCTGCTCTACGACGTCGTCCACGCCGAGCCCGACCTCACGGCCGTGCCGCCCGAAATCCGCGCGCTCGTCGAGCCGTGCCTGGCCAAGGACCCGGCGCGGCGGCCGACACCGCAGCGGATCCTCGACTTCCTCGGCCCGGTCCCGCCCGGCACCCGGCCGTGGCCGCCGGCGGTGCACGACCTGATCGGCGCCCAGGACGCCGCGGTCCGCACCGCGCTGTCCTGGCCGGCCCCGCCCCCGCCTCCCGCGCCGCCGAAGCGCCGACGCTGGCTGCCGGTGGTCACCGCGCTCGCCGCCGTCTGCGCGCTCGCTGCGGGAAGCCTCATCGCCTTGGCGGTCGTCAAGGCGGACGCGGACCCGCCGACGGCCGGTGCGAACCTGGACCCGACGAGCCTGGACACCCTGCGCCGCGCCGATCCGTGCCGGGTGCTCGACGACGTCACCGTCACGGGCGCGGGCAAGCTCCGGGCCGACCCGGACACCGGCTACCTCGACCGCTGCACCTACGAGTCCCGCTCGGGCGGGAAGATCTCGGTCAAGTTCGGCGACCCGATCTACGTCGAGGGTGGCCGCCCCACCGAAGACCTGGACGGCAGGCAGGTGCTGTTCACCGAGATCAGCGGCGGCACCTGCGACGCGAGCGTCCAGGTGCCCGCGCAGCCGGAACTCGGCGTGACGGCGCTCGCCGGCACGTGCGCCCTGGCCAAGACCGCGCTGGGCAAGGTCCTGGACCGCCTCCACGGCGGCGGCAACGGCTACCCCCTGGCGCCCGGCACGCTCCTCGCGCTGGACCCGTGCGCCGCACCCGGCCGGACCGCGGTCGCGCAGGCGCTCGGGCCGGTCCGCGAGACCAAGCTGAACCGCCTGCGCGAGTGCGAGTGGACCGCCACGACGTCCCTGCGGCTGACCTTCGAGAAGACGCCGACCTCGGTGCCGGACGAGGGCACCCCGGTCGACCTCGGCGGGGTGACCGGCACCCGCCGTGAACTCGGCGACAGCTGCGCGCTCACGTGGAACCACCGCCCGCTCGACGCGCAGGACTCCGAACACGTCCGGATCTTCGCGTCGAAGCCGGGCAGCGGGGCCTGCGACGCGGCGGTCGCGTTCGCGAAAGCCCTCGTGAGCGCGCTTCCCCGCGGCTAGCCGACGACGATGGGGAGATGCGCCAACGTGCGCGGCACAGCTCAGATGCGCAGCCCGCGGCGCAGCGCGTCGACCTCGTCGGCGAACATGCGGCGGGAGATCGCCGCCGTCTCCACCAAGCCCGACCCGTGGAACGTGCCCGGGTAGTGCCGCAGCTCGGTCGCGACGCCCGCGTGCGCGAGGCGTTGCGCGTACTGGATTCCTTCGTCCCGCAGCGGGTCGAACTGGCAGGTCGTGACGAACGCGGGCGGTAGCCCGGCCAGGTCCGCGGCCCGGGCCGGTGCGGCGTACGGCGAGACGTCGTCGCCGCCGGGTTCCGCGTCGAGGTAGCTGGTCCAGCTGAACACCGCGTTCGGCCGGTTCCACAGTGGCGTGTCGGTGTAGGCGCGCATCGACGGCGTGTCCAGCCGGTCGTCCAGCTCCGGGATCCCGAGGTACTGGAAGCACAGCGCCGGGCCGCCGCGGTCGCGGGCCAGCAGCGCCACCGCCGCCGAGAGGCCGCCGCCCGCGCTTTCGCCGCCGACGGCGAGCCGGGCCGGGTCGATGCCCAGCTCGGCGGCCTTGGCCTCGACCCACTGCAGGGCCGCGTAGCAGTCCTCGACCGGCGCCGGGAACGGGTGCTCGGGCGCCAGCCGGTAGTCCACCGACACGATCACGATGCCGAGCTCGTCGACCAGCCGGAGCAGCGACATGTGGAACATGTCCAGGTCGCCGAGGACGAATCCGCCACCGTGGATGTAGAGCAGGCCGGGCACCGCGCCCGCGCGGTTCGCCGGGGAGTAGACGCGCACCGGGACGTCCGGCGCGTCCGACGGCCCGGGCACGGACGTGTCGCGGACGTCGACGGGGTTCGCCGGCTCGTAGGCCGGCAGGACCTCGCCCAGCTGCCCCATCGCGGAGCGCGCGGCGACCAGGGCTTCGTAGTCGGTCAGGGTCACGGCCGGGAGCATGTCCAGCCAGGGCAGCAGCTCGGGATCGATCGCGTAGGTCATGTCCTGATCTTCGGCCGCCGGACGTGACCTCGGCCACCGCCACGCGGCGGGCGTTGCCGTGCCGGAGGTCGCCATCCGGCGGCGGACACGCCTATCGTGACGGCATGAAGGGGCTGCTGCTGCGGCTGTCCGGGCTCGACGCCGACGCCGAGAACGCCGTGCGGGTGATCGGGTTCTTCGACCGCCTGATCACCGGACGCGCCGGCCTGGACGCGCTGGTCCGCAGCACGGCCGAGCTCGCCGGCTGCCGGGTCGGCGTGCACGCGCCCGGCCAAGGGATGTCGCTGCGCGCGGAACCGGGCGAGGACGTCGTCACGCCCGGGACGGCGCCCGCGGGTGCTGCCGTCCGTCGGCTCGAGGGCGGCGTCGAGGTGTGGGTGGCCCGCGGCGGCGCGCCGCTCCCGCTCGACGACATGCTCCTCGAAAGGTTCGCGATCGCCACCGCGATCCTGCTGGAACAGAGCGGCGTGCCTCGGCCCGAGCTCGGCGATCCCGCGCTGGTCGAGCTGGCGCTGTCCGGGGACGCCGGCACGGCGGAGCGGTCGCGGGCCCTGCACCTGCTGGGGATCGCCCCGGCAGCCCGGCTGCGCGTGCTGGCGGGCACCGGCGTCGACGGGCTCGCCGGCCGCGCGGCGCAGCTGGGCGGAGTGCGTGCCGTGCTGGTGGACGCGGCGCCCGGCTCGCTGCCGACCGGCGGCCGGGCGGGCATCGGCCCGGAGCTGCCGGCCATCGACGCGGCCCGCTCCTGGGCCGCCGCCCGGACGGCGCTGCGCTTCACCTCGGATTCCGAGCCGGTGGTGTGGTGGGACCGGCTCGGCAGCCTCGCCGCATTCGCCGGCCAGCTCGACGGACCGGGTCTCGCCGAGCTGCCGGACGTCCGCGCCCTCGACCGGCTCGCGGCCGAAGCCCACGGTGAGGACACGCTGGCCGCGCTCGACGCGTTGTGCGCGACGGGCTCGGCCCGCAAGGCCGCGGCGGTGCTGCACCGCCACCACAGCACGATGCCGGCCCGGCTGGCCCGCGCGGAAGCCGTCCTCGGCTTCGAGGTCGACTCGCCCGCGGGCCGCTTCCGGCTGCATCTGGCGCTCATGCTCAGACGGCTGCGGGACAACTCCTCGCTCGGTTGACCGTCCTCAGTAGACAGGAACAGCCGGCAGCACCTCGCACTGATGTCGAGACAGCTGTGAGCAACAGCCGAGTCAGCTGACCGTCCTCAGTGGACTCCGCGTCCGCCCCACCAGGTCCTGCGCCGCAGCCGGCCACTCGGGGTGGTCGAAGGCGAACCCGGCGTCCAGGAGCCGGCCCGGCACCACGCGGCGGCTCTTGAGCAGCAGTTCCGTGTCGGAACGCAGCGCGAACGCCCCGATCTCCGCCATCCACCTCGTCGCGGGCAGTCCGAACGGGACACCCGCCGCCGCGCGCAGGACGCGCAGGAAATCGCGGTACGGCAACGGTTCCGGGGCCGCCAGGTTCACCGGCCCGCTCAGGTCGTCCCGCGCGACGAGGAAGTCGATCGCCCGGACGAGGTCGTCCTCGTGGATCCAGGACAGGTACTGCGCGCCGCCCGCGACCGGGCCGCCCAGGCCGAGCCGGGTGAGGCGCAGCAGCATCGCGAACGCGCCGCCGGGCTCCGGGCTCATCACCATCGCCGTCCGCAGCGCGACCTTGCGGGTGTGCGGGGTGGCCGCCACCTCCTGCTCGCGCTCCCACGCCCGGGCGAGGTCGACGCTGTAGGCCCAGTAGGCGGGCACGCCCGGCTCGCCGCCGCCGAGCACGCCGGTGGCTTCGTCGTTCGGGGCGTCGAACCGGTGCGCGTAGATCGTCGCCGTGCTCATCTGCAGCCAGACCCGCGGCGGCCGCTCGGCGCGCTCGATCGCGCCCCCGACGACCCGCGCCGAATCGATGCGCGAGTTCCACATCTCGCGCAGGTTCGCCCGGGTGTACCGGCAGTTCACCGACCGGCCGGCGAGGTTGAGCACGACGTCGCTGCCGTCGATCTCCGCCGTCCACGGTCCGGCGGCCCGCCCGTCCCAGCGGACGTGGCGCACCCCCGGTTCCGGTGGGGTGTCCCGCCGGGTGAGCACGACGACCTCGTCCCCGCGTTCGCTCAGCCGCCGGCTCAGCACGCGCCCCAGATGCCCGGTACCACCGGGTATGACGACCTTCATGAAGTCCCCCTTCGGTCCGTCGGATCCCACCGTACCGAAAGAGTTGAACGTGTTCAAATATCGGCGGCGCCGGCCAGGAGGTCGAGCAGCGTCCGGAGTGCCCGGGACGGCGGCTTCGCCCCCGACGTGATGACGTTGAGCGGCCAGTCCAGGCCGGCGCCGGCCAGGGGCCGCACGACGACGTCCGGCTCGCCGGGCACGGGCGTGTCCGGGACGACCGCGACGCCCAGCCCGGCCGCGATGTAGCCGGGCACCGTCCGGAGGTCGGCGACCTCGACGGTGACCCGCCGCGGCGCCCCGAGCGCGTCGAACGCGCGGTCCATCGCGACGCGGTTGCCGAACCCCCGCGGCGTGTCGATGAAGGACTCGCCGGCGAGGTCCGCGAGCCGCACGGCCCGGCGTGTGGCCAGCGGGTGGGTGGCCGGCAGCAGCACGACGAACGGCCGGGTGTCCACCCGCAGGACGGCCAGCCCCGCGAGGTCGGACTCGGGCAGGCCGACGATCGCGACGTCGAGGCGCCCCTGGCGGACCTCTTCGGCCAGGCCGGTGGACCCGGTGATCGACACCGTCACGTGGATGTCCACCCGCGGGTGCCGGCGATGGAAGGCGCCGAGCAGCTCGGGCAGGTTCACGCCGCCGACCGAGGTCAGCGTCCCGATCCGCAGGCTGCCACGCAGGCCTTCCGACGCCTCCTGGACGGTCGCGCGGGCGCGTCCTAGGGCTTCGATCGCGCTCTTCGCCTCGGGCAGGAACGCCGCGCCGGCCGCCGACAGCGCGACCCGCCGGGTGGACCGGTCGAACAGCCGGGTACCGAGCTCGGTCTCCAGCGCGCGGACGGCCGCGGACACGGTGGACTGGACCGCGAACATCCGCTGGGCGGCCCGGGTGAAGCTCAGCTCCTCGGCCACGGCGACGAAGTACTCGAGCTGGCGCGTCTCCATTCATCGAGGATAGCGATAACTCGGACCAGGACTTTTCGTTGGACTTGGTGAGTCGGCGGGGACATCGTGGAGGGCGGAAGATCCCTTGGCGTTCTGGAAGGTCCCGATGTCCGTCACCCTCGCCCCCGCCCGGCTCCGGATGAGCCACGGCCTGGGTTTCCGCGTGGTCGCGGTCGCTTTCGCGACGGCGCTCGCGTTCTCCACCGTCCCGACCCCGCTGTACGCGCTTTACCAGCAGCGGGACGGGTTCCCGGCGTTCCTCGTCACCGTGGTGTTCGCCGCGTACGCGGTCGGGGTGATGCTGAGCCTGTACCTGGCCGGGCACGTCAGCGACTGGCTGGGCCGCCGTCGCGTGCTCGTCGCGGGGCTGCTGGCCGAGGCGCTGTCGGCGGCCGTGTTCCTGCTCTGGGCGGAGGTGCCCGGCTTGATCGTCGCGCGGCTGGTCAGCGGTGCCGGCATCGGCGCGATCACCGCGACCGCGACCGCGCACCTGTCCGAGCTGCGCACGCAGGCGCGTCCCGGCCTGACCGCGACCGTGGTCAACGCGGGCGGCTTGGCGCTGGGCCCGCTGGCGGGCGGGTTGTTCGCGCGGTTCGCCGGTCAGCCGCTGCACACGCCGTTCGCGGTGTTCCTGGTCGTGCTGCTCCTCGAAGCGGTCGCGGTGAGCCTGGTGCCGGAGACGGTCGAACGCCGCGAGGAGCGCCCGGCGTACCGGCCGCAGCGGCTGTCCTTGCCTTCGGCGGCCCGATCGGAGTTCACCGGCGCGGCGATCGGCGCGTTCGCGGCGTTCGCGCTGAGCGGGCTGTTCATGGCGCTGGCCCCGACGCTGCTGGCGCACGAGCTGCACGAGCCGTCCCGGCTGCTGGCCGGGCTCGCGCCGTTCACGATGCTCGGCACCGCGGCCCTCGCGCAGATCGGCCTGGCCCGCCTCGGCACGCGCACGCAGCTGCGGGCGGGGTACGCGCTGATGGGCATCGGCTTGGCGCTGCTGGCGGTGTCGGCATTCGCGGGATCGCTCCCGCTGTTCTTCGGGGCGAGCGCGCTGGCGGGGGCGGGGTTCGGGCTGGGCTTCCGCGCTTCGGTCGGCACGGTGGCGGCGCTCGCGGACGACCTGACCCGCGGCGAAGTCCTGGCCGCGCTGTTCCTCGCCGCGTACGCGGGGCTGGTGCTGCCGGTGCTGCTGATCGGGCTGGCGATGCTGGCGGCCTCCGGAGCCGTGGTGCTGGCCGGGTTCGCGGCGCTGGAGCTGGCCCTGCTCGGCTGGTCGGCCCGGCGGACGCTCGGCGGGCGCCGGTCGGTTGGGTAAGCCTCGGCGGTAACGGCGGTATCGGCCAGGAGCAGCTGAGCAGGGACTGGCCCGCCACGCCTTGACCCCGGGCCGGCCACAGCAGCGCGGTACCCGCCAGGATCCGGTCGGCGGCCCTGGCCCGCCGGGCCCTGCCCGACGCCCGCCGGCGGGGCAAGCCGGAGAAGCCGCGGTACCGGTCCGGATCCGACGGGCAAGACCGGCCCGCCGGGCCCTGCCTGCCGCCGACCGGCCAGGTAAGCCACCGCAGCGGCGGAACAGGCCACGTCCGGAGAGCAGGCCGGCCCGCCGCGTCCTGGCCCGGCGCCGGCCAGCCAGGTGAACCACAGCATCGGCGGGGGTATCCGGCCAGGACCACGCGGGCGAGACCGGGGCCGCCGCGGCCTGACCGCTACCAGCCGGCCGGACAGACTACAGCCGCTGCGATACCGGCCGGATTCGCCACCCGAGGACCGGCATCCCGGCACCGGAACCATCCACCGGCGCCCCCGGGCGGGCATAGAGTCGGCGGATGACCGATGCAGCCGCGCCGCCGATCGTCACCGGGGTGGACGGGTCGGCCGAGTCCCTGGACGCCGTCCGGTGGGCCGCGCGGACCGCCTGCCTGCGGGACGCGCCCCTGGAGATCGTGCACGCCCTCGATGTCCCCGCCCTGCTCGCGGGCGGGGTCGTGCCGCCGCCGGACGAAATGGTCGACGCGCTGCGGGCGCGAGGGCGGCGGGCGCTGCGCATCGCGCGGGAACTGGCCGCCGCGCAAGGGGTTCCCGGCGCGGCGACCCGGCTCGATTCCGATCGCGCCGCGCAGGCACTCGTCGAAGCCTCGCGCGAAGCCGCGCTGCTCGTCGTCGGCTCCACCGGGCACGGCCGGCTCACCAGCCTGCTCGCGGGCTCGGTAGCGGCGGCCGTCGGGACGCACGGCCGCTGCGACACCGTCGTCGTCCGCGGGGACAGCTGGGACGAGCCCGGCGCCGGCGAACGCCCGGTCGTCACCGGCATCGACGGCAGCGAGGCCGGCGCCCGCGTGCTCGCGGCGGCGCTCACCGAAGCCCGCGTCCGCCGCACTCCCCTCGTCGTGCTGCACGCCTGGACCGACGCCCCGCCGCCGCGGCCGGACCCGCGGTGCGTCACCGAGGCCGGGCGCCGGCTGCTCGGCGACCGGCTCGACGGCCTCGACCTCGGCGACGTCGCGGTCGAGCAGGTCGTCGTCCACACCCACCCGCGGCGCGAGCTGATCGAGCGCAGCGGAGCCGCTCAGCTGGTCGTCCTCGGCGACCGCGGCCGCGGCGGCTTCCCCGGCCTGCTGCTCGGGTCCACCGGCCAAGCCCTGCTGCATCACGCCGCGTGCCCGGTCCTGCTCGTCCGTACGGCCGGTTGAGGGAAGCGGGACGGAAGCGCGACCCGGCAGGATGGCGGGGACCGAAAGCGAGGAACAGATGAAGACAGTGGTGCGATCCGGGCTCGTCGCGATGCTGGCCACGGCGGCGCTCGCGGCCCCGGCCCAGGCGGCGATCGTCAAGCAGGTCACGAGCACCTGCCACTCCGGAGGCTTCGCCGGGACGTTCACCCTGCGGTACGAGACGTCCGGCGGCTACCACCACCCGCTCGGCTCGTACACCACGTCGGGTCCGTACATCGGCGACTCGGGCACCCAGTCGCTGAAGATCTCCTACTTCGACGGCCTGGGCACGCACACGGTCTACACCCGGGTCGGCCCGGCCACGAACGGCACCTCCTCGCTGCCGGACGGACTCGCGATCCCGGCCACCTCGCGGGCCACGGCGGCCACGACGTTCGACAACGGCACGACGTCCTGCGTCGCGACCGTGCCGATCACGTAGGCGTCCGGCCGGGGCGACCGCGGCCCGGCCGTCCCGCGGATCGGACGGTGCCGGCCGCGGTCCCTCGACAGTTCGGCGACGCGGCTTTTCCTTCCTGTCGACGTATCTCACCCGGCTGACCCCGCTCCTTTACGCCTGAGCGGACACGTCCGCGGCGGAGGGGCGGGGATGGTCGGGAACACCACCGGCGGGGTGGACCTCGGAGTGCTGGGACCGTTCGAGGTCCGGATCGGCGGAGCGCCGCAGGACGTCGGCGGGCCCCGCCTGCGGACCCTGCTCGCCGTGCTGGCGGCGGAGGCGGGCCGGGTGGTGAGCGTCCCCGCCCTCGGCCACGCGCTGTGGGGCGAGCGGCTGCCCGAGCACGCGGACCGCACCGTGCGGACCTACCTTTCCCGCCTGCGCGCTTCCGTGGATCCGCGCCTGATCCTGACCCGCTCGCCGGGGTACCTGCTGCACGTGGCACCGGAGGCCCTCGACGCGGCGCGCTTCGAACAGCTCGCCGGCGAAGGACGGCGTGCGCTCGCGGCCGGTGAGCCCGGCGCCGCGCGCGACCACCTGACCGCTGCTTTGGCGCTGTGGCGGGGAAACGCCTACGCGGAGTTCGACGGCGTGGAAACCCTGCGGGCCGAAGGCATGCGGCTGGCGAGGGTGCGGCACAACGCCGTCCAGGACCGGATCGACGCCGACCTGGCCACCGGCGAGGACACCGGTCTGATCGCCGAGCTGGAGTCGCTGACCGCTGCCTTCCCAGGCCACGAACGGCTGTGGGCGCAGCTGATGACGGCGCTCTACCGCGCCGGGCGCCAAGGCGACGCGCTGGAAGCGTTCCGCCGCGCTCGGCACGGGCTGATCACCGCGGCCGGGGTGGAGCCGTCGCCGGTGCTGGCCCAGGTGCACCGGCAGGTGCTCGCCCACGACCCGAGCCTGCTCCCGGCCCGGCCCGGCGCCGTGGTGACCGTCCCCGGCGACGCGCTCGCCCGCGCGGCGCTCGGCCTGGGCGGGGTGTGGGTGCACGAACACCGCACGGCGGCCGCGTCGGAGCAGCTGCTGACGCGTCTGCGGCACGCGCTGGCGGAGGTCGACCCGGCCTCGGCGCTCGCCCGCCGGCTGCGGACGCGGCTCGCGGGCGAGGAGGACTACCAGGCCGTGACGCACGACCGGATCCTGGCCGTGACCGACGAGACCCGGGTGGCCGGCGACCCCGTCGCGCACGCCGAGGCGCTGAGCCTGGCCCACCACTGCCTGCTCGGCCCGGACCACACGGCCCGGCGGCACGCGCTGGCCACGGAACTGGTCGGGGTGAGCGGGCGGTCCGGGCGGCGCACCGACCTCGTGATGGGCGTGCTGTGGGACACCGTCGACCTGTTCCTGGCCGGCGACCCGCACGCCCAGCGGCGGCTCGGCGAGCTCGACGACCTGCTGGCGGCGCGCAAGCACCTGGCCGCGGGGTTCGTCGCCGACGCGCTGAAGGTCATGCTCGCCATCCGCGCGGGCCGGTTCCGCGAGGCCGAGCAGGGCGCCCAGGCCTGCGCGGAGCTCGGCCAGGCGGCCGGCGACCTGGACGCGCTCGGCTGGTACGGCGCCCAGCTGGTGGCGATCCGCTGGTTCCAAGGCCGGCTCGGCGAACTGGTGCCGGTGCTGGACGGGCTGATGCACTCCCCCACGCTCAGCCCGATCGACAATTCGTACTACGCGGCCCTGGCGGTGGCGGCGGCTTCGTCCGGCGACCGCCGGACCGCGGCGGGTGCCCTGGCGCGCCTGTGCGGCGGCGACCTGGGCACGCTGCCGCGGTCGAGCACGTGGCTGATTTCGCTGTGCGGCGCGGCGGAAACCGCTTACCTGCTCGGCGACACCGAGACGGCGACGCGGGTGTCCGAGCTGCTCCGCCCGTTCGGCCACCTGCCGGCGATGGCGAGCCTGGCCATCGCGTGCTTCGGCTCGATCCACCACCCGCTGGGCACGGCGGCCCTGACGACCGGCGACCTGGACCGCGCGGTCGCGCACCTGCGCGCGGCGGTCCAGCACAATCTGGCGCTGGCGCACTGGCCCGCGGTGGTGTTCTCCCGCCGTCGCCACGCCGAAGCACTGGTCCGGCGCGGGGACGCCGGGGACGCGGTGGCCGCGGCGAGCGAGCTCGCCGCGGCCGAGGAAGAAGCGCGGACGTTCGGCGAACCACCCCGCTGAGGACCCGCGTCCGGGATGGCATGAACGACTCGTTCACCTCGCCTCACGCGATGAACGAGTCGTTCATGCCACCGGGACGCCGCTCAGTGCACGGGGTTCCAGCCGTCGCTGCCCGCGAGGTACCGCTGCGCGGTGAAGGTCGCCGCCTGGGCGGGGGTCAGCTGCGGCCGGTCGGCGCCGGTGCCCGCACCCGGCCCGGTGTTGCGGTACTCGAAGAACCGGGCGTCCTTCCACGAGAAGCCGGACATGTCGGTCCACGGCGCCGCCTTGATCGCCGCCGGCAGGGCGGTCTCGCGGACGACGACCTGCGCGATCGCGTCGACGTCCCCGCCGGGGTGCCACGGGCGGCCGAGATAAAAACTGCCGTTGGCCGCCGAGCTGACCACCTTGCTGCCGACGATCAGGAAGCCGTACGGCGTGGTCCGCCGGGTGCTCGCCGCGGTCAGGTAGCCGTTGGGGTTGGAGCCGCGGTCGAGCGCGGTGATCGTCGCCCGGTCGAACACCGCGGTGGCGCGGCCGAAGAGGAAGTCGACGTCGCCGCTGATCGCGCAGTTGCGGTAGTACTGACGGCCGGTCGTGCCCACCGCCGCCGTGTCGGCGTACAGCGTGTCCTGGTGGCCGAGGAACGTGACGTTGTCGAACACCATCCGGTCACCGGTCGCCTTCACCGCGACGGCCTGGGTCGCGGTGATCTCGGGGTGCGCCGCGCGGTCGAACGAGTTGCGGAAGGTCAGCGCCGTCGCGGTGAAGCCGTTCGCGGCGATCGTCGCGGTCGCGCTGCCGGTGGTGCCGTACGTCGTGCCGTCCGGTTTCTTCGTGCCGCTGGCGTTGTCGAAGTCGATGACGACGTCCGACGCCTTGCCGGTGGTGCCGCGCAAGGTGATCCCGGTCTTGCTCGCGGGCACGGTGATCACTTCGCGGTAGGTGCCAGGCTTGAGCGAGACCGTGCCCCCGGCGGGGACGGCGTCGATCGCCGCCTGGACGGTCGCGAAGCTTCCCGAGCCGTCGCCGGCGACCACGAGGTGCGCGCACGCGGGCGCCGTGAGCGACGCGCCGGCGATAGCGGAAGCGATGAGCAGGGTGAACATGGCACCTCCACGAGGGGACGCCGGGGGTGCCGGACGGCGGCCGGCACCCCCGGTCGCTTACTGGTAGGTGATGTTGGCGGTGGTGTAGAGGCAGTTCGTCGAGTCCGGCCCGCTGCCGATCTTCGTCGGCTCGCCACTGGTGACGCCCTTGTACTTCTGGCAGGGCTCGATCTTGCGGCTCGAGTCGCCGACGATCGTGATCCGGGTCAGCTTCGCGGTGTCGCCGTAGTTGGTGTTGATGCCCACCAGCGCCTTGCCGGGCACGGTGGCGGTGACGTTGTCGACGACGACGTTGCGCTTGTACTGCGTCTTGCAGTTGCCGCAGGAGCGGTACAGCTTGCCGAAGTCGTTGACCTGGAAGTTCCGGATGTACATGGTGCCGGGGCCGTTGTGCTGGAAGACCTTGTCCGACGCCTTGCGCGCACCGCCGCCGTCGATGGTCATCGTCTGCGACGCCGAGGTGCCCTTGAAGGTCGCGGCGTCCTCGCCGACGTCCTCCCACCAGACGTTGAGCAGCGTGCAGGTGCCGAGGCAGTGCACGCCGTCGGCGGCCGGGTTGCCGAGGACGACGTTCTTGAGGGTGGCGCCGTTGGCCAGCTCGAAGAGCGGGCCCTGGTCTTCGTCCTGGCCGCCGGTACCGAGGTCGCCGGTGCCGTAGAACCGCTTGAGGCCGCCGTCGTAGGTGCCGCCGGTGACCTTGATGGTCGCGCCGACGGGCACGCTCGTGCTCGGGTTCGGCCAGGACGCGGCGGACGCCGTCGCGCCGGTACCGACGGCAGCCGAAACCGCGAGGGCGGCGACGACCGCGACCCGGAGCACCCGGGAAATCGGGGACATGCTCATCACTCCTTGGGTTCTTCCCGTGCGGGAAATGGTCCTCCTGAGTGCTGAAAGCGCTTTCTCAGTCTCGGGTCGCCGGGTTCGGCGTGTCAATGTCACCGGCCGCAGGGACGGTCCTGTCGCCCGGATGGTCGCCGTGGGAGGAAGTTTTCAGAAAACGGGCCCGGCACCGGCCAGCACGCGCGCCGGGACCGCCCACGTGGGATCCAGGCGGTCCACCAGCGTCGGCGTCCAGCCCACGTCCGCGCCCAGATCCGGCTCGTTCGCCGCGTTGTACTCGGCCAGCAGGTCCACCGCGCGCGGGCGCTGCGATCCCACCGCCACCAGCGTCCCGGTCGCGTGGAACACCGTTCCCTTCCAGTACTTCACCAAGGCCCCCAGCGGCACCGCGGCCGGGATCCGGAAGAAGTTGTTCTCCGCGTAGATCCGTGACTCGACCCCCACCCCCAGCGAGTACGTGTACGCGGCCGGATCCCGCACCACGTAGAGGTTGTCGTAGACGTGCACCTGCCCGTACCGCACCCGCGGCGCGCGCTGGCCGATCTCCGAAAAGAGGTTGTGGTGCACGGTGACTCGCAGCTTCCCGACGTCGTAAGTGGGCTTGTCGGTGTTGCCGATCAGCATCGTCTTGTCGTGGTCGTGCAGCCGGTTGTCCGACACCGTCACGAGGTCCGAGCCGTTCACGATGTCCAGCAGTCCGTCGTGGACCTCGTACTTCCGCCCGAAGTACGAAGGCTGCGAGGAATTCCCGCCGTCGCTGAACTCGTTGTGGTTCACCCAGACGTGCGTCGCGCCGACGAGGTCGACGTTGTCGTACTCGGAGTTCCAATTGCCGTCCGCGCCGTCGAGGGGATCCCACTGGGGGAAGCAGTCGTGCGCGTCGGAGAACCGCAGGTTCCGCAGGATCACGTTGTCACCGGTGACGCGCAGCGTCAGCCCGTGCAGGGTGGCGCCGCCCAGGCCGTAGATCGTCGTGTCCGGGCCGACGTCGACCACCACCTGCGCGGCCTGGTTGGCCTGCGAGCGGGCCCGCGCCTCCTCCAGCGGCCCCGAAGGCTCGACCTTCCCCCAGGTCGCCGGGTCGTACGCCGCCAGGTACGCGGGCAGGCTGTAGGCCGGGTCCGCGAAGGCGTCGCAGCTCATCGGCCGGTCGCGGGCGTCCACGTTGCCCTCGATCGTGCCGCGGACGTAGACGATCTTCGGCGCACCCGGGTGGGATGCCAGCGCGGCGACCAGCTCCGAACGCTTGGTCACCGTGTGGACGTCGGCGGGCGCGGCGGCCGCTCCCCCGGTGGTTCCCGCGCCCCAGCCGTCGTGGGCGCCGAGCACGACGCGGCCCGGGGCGTGGCCGCGGGCGTCCGCCGGGCCGGCGGTGAGGGTGAGTCCGAGCAGGGCGAGGCACCCCGCGAAAGCCTTCCAGCGCATGTCGGCTCCTTCTACTCGGCCGCCCGGGCCGCGAGCTCGGCCAGCCGGGCGGGCTCCGGATCGCCGTCGAGGACGACGACGTGGTGGGTCAGCGTCAGTTCCTCGCCCGGTTCGAGCAGCCACGGCCGGTGGTAGGTCGCGGCGAAGCTGACCACCGGGAACGGCTCGGCGCGCACGTACCAGGCCGTCGGGAAACCGGGGTTCGCCGGGCTGTCGGCGAACAGCAGCGTCGACGTCCGCAGGCTCTCGTCGTGGCGGCCGGTGAACGCGAGCCACGGCGCGCGGTGCCCCATCGCGTCGTCCGCGCCCCGGCCGTCGGCCGTCCGGACCGCGCCGCCGGTGAACGAGCGCGGCCCGCGCCAGAACAGCCCGCCGTAGCCGGCGGTGTCGCGCCCCTCGGTCACCGGGCTGCCCCAGCGCAGCTCGCGCCCGCTGGTGTTGCGCAGCCGGCTCGTCCAGGTGAGCGTCCAGCTGTCCGCCGAGACGTCGCCGAAGCGCAGCGTGCGGTGCTCGGTCAGCCACCGCCGGCCCGCCGCGGTGCGCCAGGCCAGCTCGTGCCGCAGCTCGCAGTGCCCGGCCCCGGACACCATGCGTTCCCAGCGGACGTGGCCGACCGTGCCGTTGTTGTCCAGCGGGGTGTACCCGCGGCCGCGCACGTACGTCCGGCCGCCCCAGAAGTTCTCCCCCGACAGGTGGGCCATGGTGAACTGCAGGCCGTTGTGCCAGGTGTGGTCGTGCGGCCGGACCGCGGTCACGGTCTCGCCCGCGGTCGTGCGCAGCGGGTGCAGGTACGGCTTCGGCGAGTCCCCGGCCGGCATCGGCGGCGCCACGACGTACTCCGCCAGGACGAGGTCGCCGAGGTGGACGCGCACCCGGCCGTCGCCGTCCTCGACCGGCTGCAGCGTCCCGTTCCCCACCGCCGCGCGGCTCACGCCGGTTCCCCGATTTCGGCGAGCAACGCGTCGATCGCCACCGGCGCGCCGGTGGCGAGGGACCGGTTGGCCGCCAGCCCGGTGAGCAGCGCCTGCAAGCCGGAATCGTGGTCGGCCGCGCAGCCGAGCTCGTCCGGTTCGGCCTCGCCGAGCAGCTCGGCGAGCATCCGCTCGTCCCCGCCGCCGTGGCCTTCGCCGAGGACCCCGTCGACCACCACCTCCGGTGGTTCCCAGTGGCGCTGCACGGTCAGCCGCGCGCACCCCGGCTCGGGGGTTGGCATCGCACCGACCGGAAACTCGTTTTCCCGGACGTCCAGCTCCAGCCGTCCTCCGCTGCCGGAGAACGCGACGCGGTAGCCCTCCCGCGGCGAATACGCGTGCAGGTGGTAGTTCAGCACCACGCCGCCGCGGAGCCGGACGAGCACCGACACGTCGTCTTCGATCGTGACGCCGGGCGCGAACACGTCCTGGTTCCGGACGTAGCCGTCTTCCCGCTCCGCGTCGCGGTAGAGCGCGCTCAGCTTGGGCGAGGCCTCGAGGTCCAGGGCGAAGCGGTCATCGGTGTGCCGACGGCCGTTTTCGTCGCCGTAGAAGAACAACCTGCCGAGCGCGAACACCGTCTCGGGCCCGCGGCCGAGCCACCAGTTGACCAGGTCGAAGTGGTGGCCGGACTTGTGCACGAGCAGGCCGCCGGAGTTCGCCTTGTCGCGGTGCCAGCGCCGGAAGTAGTCGGCGCCGTGCGCGGTGTCGAGCAGCCAGCTGAATTCGACCGAGCCGATCTCCCCGATCGCGCCCGCGGCGAGCAGCTCGCGCACCCGCCGGTGCACCGGGTTGTACCGGTAGTTGAAGGCGACCCGCACCGAGCCGCCGGTTTCGCGGCGGGCGAACAGGATGCGCCGCGCGCCACCGAGATCGGTCGTCATCGGCTTTTCGGTGACGACGTCGCAGCCGGCCCGCAGCGCCGCGACGACGTAGTCCGCGTGCGTGTGGTCCGGGGTGCACACCACGACGACGTCGACGCGCTCCTTCGCCAGCATCGCGGCGAAGTCCGCCGGCCGGTAGCCGGGCACCGACGCGCCGATCCAGCCGTTGTGGACGCGCATGCGCGTTTCGTTGTGGTCGCAGAAGGCCGCGAGCTCGGCCTGCGGCGAGCCGGCCAGCGCGCGGGTGAACAGCTGGGCACGGGAGCCCAGGCCGACGATCGCGTAGCGGCGCGTCACCATCACGTCTCCTCTCGGGCGAGGGTCCAGGGCAAGGCGAGTTCGGAGAACAGCGCGAGCCGCTCGGCCGCCGCGTCGACAGCCCGATCGACGCCGGGTACGACGAACCGGCGTTCGGGTCCGGTGCCGACGGCGCGGGCCTGGGGCAGCTGTCTCGGCTCGGGCGCGTCGCGGACCGCCTCGACCAGCGCGGTGAACGCGCGGGTGGCGGCCAGCGGAGCGAGCAGCGGCACGCCGTCGCGCAGGTGCTCGACGAGGTTCGCCAGCAGGTCTTCCGGCGCGCCGACCGGCACCGGCTCGCCCCCGATGAGGACGACGTCGGTCTTGTAGTGCCACCGGATCCGGCCTTCGGTGCCGTGGATCAGCACGTACGGCTCATGGTCGGCTTCGGCGGCGAGCGTCGCGGCAGCGACGACGTCCGGTGCGCCGGCGAAGCACAGGCGGGCACACGCCGTGTCGTCCGACTCGATGTCGCGGGCGCGGTACAGCTCGACGGCCGTGCGCTCGGGCAGGGCCCCGGCCGTGCCGTTGAGCAGCAGGGCGGTCGCGACGGCGTGGGCGAACGGGTTCGTCAGGGCCCCGTCCACGACCGCTCGCCCGTCGAGCCGGCGGCGCCCCGCCCAGGCGGCCCGCGCGAAGTAGCGATCCCGCCGGATCCACGCGCCCGCGGCGGCGATCCCGGTGACCGTCCCGATCGTCCCGCGGGCCAGCGCGGCCCGGATCGCCGGGACCGCGGGCGAGCCGAAACTCTGGAAGCCGACCTGGCACGCCCGGCCCCGGGCCCGCTCGGTCAGCTCGTCGAACGCCGTCAGGTCGAGCACCGGCGGCTTCTCCACGAGCACGTGGCAGCCCGCGGCGAGCGCGAGGCGGGCCAAGGGCAGGTGCGTGTGCGGCGGAGTGGCGATCACGGCGATGTCCGCCGGCACGCGAGCCAGCAGCTCGGCCGGGTCGCGCGTGAACACCGGCACCAGCTCGCCGGCGTCGTCCGGTGGCTCGCGGACGTCGCACGCGCCGGCCAGCACGATCTCGCCCCGGTCGTGCAGCGCCCGGGCCCGGCGCAGGTGCGTGCGCGCGTAGCCGGCCGTGCCGAACACGACCACCGCAGGAGTCACCGGGGCCCGCCGGTCGCGACGGCGGCCAGGGCCAGCGGCCCGGCCACCAGCAGGGCCAGGATCGGCAGCATCCACACGAGCACCACCGCGAGGCCGGCCGCCCCGGCCAGGAGCAAGGCGCTGCCCGGTACCGCGACGGTCTCCCGCACGGCTGACACGGCGGCGCGGCGCCAGGACGGTTCTCCGGCTGCGACGACTTCGCACGTCCGCAGGGCGACGACGGCGGCCACGGCGGCCAGCACCCCCAACGCCGGCCCGAGCACCCCGGCTCCCGGCATCGACCGCACGACTTCGAGGTCCACCGCGAACAGCGCGACAGCCAGCAGACCCAGTCCGCCGAAGGCCACCCCGCCCCGCGCGGCCTGGCGGAAGTCGGCCCAGAACGTCGTCCACAGTGGATGGCCGATGCCGTGGCGCGCCCGGTCGACGGCCCGGCAGCCGGCCGCCAGCGCCGGGGCCGCCGTCACCACCGGCACCGACGCGAGTGCGACCAGCAGGCCCGTCAGCAGACAGTCCGAGAAGTCACCGAGCCCGGTCCGCCACTGTGTTCTCCGCATCGTCGTCACCCCTTCAGGCCGCTGGTGCTGACGCCTTCGACCAGCAGGCGCTGGAAGGCGAGGAAGAAGAGCACGATCGGGACGAGCGCGAGCGCCGACATCGCGAACATCGCGCCGAAGTTCGACTCGCTGCTCGTGTCGACGAACAGCCGCAGGCCGAGCGGTACGGTGAACTTCTCCGTGTCGTTCAGGTACACCATCTGCGTGAAGAAGTCGTTCCACGTCCAGATGAACGTGAAGATCGACGTCGTCACCAGCGCCGGCTTCGACAGCGGCAGCACGACGTGCCAGAAGGTCCGGTAGACCGAGCAGCCGTCGATGATCGCGGCTTCGTCGAGCTCGCGCGGGATGCCGCGCATGAACTGGACGATCAGGAACACGAAGAACGCCTCGGTGGCCAGCAGCTTCGGCAGGATGAGCGGGACGAACGTGTTGACCAGCCCGGCCTGCTGGAAGATCACGTACTGCGGGATGAGCGTGACGTGGTACGGCAGCATCAACGTCGTGATCATGAACGCGAACAGCGCGCCGCGGAACCGGAAGTTCAACCGGGCGAAGGCGTACGCGGCCAGCGAGCACGACAGGACGTTCGCCACCACCGACAGCCCGGCGACGAGGAACGAGTTGAGGAAGAAGCGGCCGAACCCGACGTCCGCCGCGCCTTCCCAGCCCTTGGTGTACCCGTCGAAGACGAACCGCGTCGGCAGCAGGGCCAGCCGCGAGAGGATCTCGTCCGGTGGCTTGACCGACGCGAACGCCAGCCACACCAGCGGGTACAGCACCACGGCGACGATCACGAGGCACAGCACGTGCCGGCCCGCCGAACGCGCGGAGCGCGGGAGCACGGTCATCGGCGCTCCCCGGCGTCGTCGTAGAACACCCACAGCTTCGCGGTCCGGAACACGATGGCCGTGACGATCGCGATCACCGCCAGCAGCACCCACGCCATCGCGGACGCGTAGCCCATGCGGAAGTCCTGGAAGCCGACCTCGAAGAGGTAGAGCGTGTAGAACAGGTCCGCGTCGGCCGGGCCACCGCGGCCGCCGCCGATGACGAACGCCGGGGTGAACGCCTGGAACGCGTGGATGGCCTCCATGACCAGGTTGAAGAAGATCACCGGCGAGAGCATCGGCAGCGTGATGTGCCGGAACCGGCGGAACGCGCCGGCGCCGTCGATCGCGGCCGCCTCGTGCAGCTCGGCCGGGATCTGCTTGAGCCCGGCCAGGAAGATCACCATCGGCGCGCCGAACTGCCAGACCCCGAGCAGCACGATCGAGGCGAGGCTGAACTGCGGGTCGTCGACCCAGCTCGGCGTGTGCCAGCCGAAGAAGGCGAGCACCTCGTTCACCGGGCCACCGCCCATGAACAGCGCCCGCCACACCAGCGCCGCCGCGACACTCGCGCCGAGCAGCGACGGCGCGTAGAACGCCGCCCGGTAGAAGCCACTCCCGCCGCGGCGGGTGTTGAGCAGCATGGCCACCAGCAGCGACACCGTGAGCTTCAGCGGCACCGAGACCAGGACGTAGACGAGCGTGACCTTCACCGACTGCAGGTAGCGGTCGTCGTCGGTGAACATGTGCGCGAAGTTGCCGAAACCGACCCACTTCGGCGAGGTGAAGAGGTCGTAGTCGGTGAAGGAGAGGTAGAGCGAGACGACCATCGGGCCGATGGTCAGGGCCACCGCGCCGAGCAGCCAGGGCGTCAGGAACGCGAAGGCCTCCGGCTGGCTCTTGCGGCGGCGCCCGGCCGGCCGGTCGGGGCTCCCGGGTACCCGCGCGGCCTTCGGCGCGACCGGCGGGTCCGGGGTGCGCACGGTCGTCATCGGCTACCCGAGTCCCTTCTGGGCTTCGGACATGAACCGGCTGACGGCGTCGTCGAGGCTCATCCGCCCGAACGCGACCTCTTCGTAGGTGCGCTGCAGGAGCTTCTGGATCGCGCCGGCACCCTTGGGCGGCACCGGCGGCGCGGCACCGAGCTTCGGTTCGAGGGCGGCTTCGTAGTCGTAGAGCGTCTTGTCGGAGCCCTTCGCGGACGCCGCCAGCTGGGCACGGACCTTGAGGTTCGGCGCGAGCCCGCGGTCGGTGCCGACGATCTTGCCCACCTCGGCGTCGTTGACCAGGAAGTCGACGAGCTTCGCGGCCGCCTCCTGCTGCGGGCTGCGCGCGGAGACCGCCAGGAACATCGACGGCCGCCGGTACTGCCCGGTGTTCCCGGCCGTGTCCGCCGGGTACGGCGCCACGTTCAGCGGCTTGCCGTTCGCCTTCTGGTACGCGGGCAGGAGGTTGTCGTAGGCGAACTCGGAGCTCGTCAGCTTCTTGCCGAGTGGCGACTGCTCGGGCGAGGTGTTGTAGGACGCCGTGACGTCGGCCGGGGACGCGCCCTTGGCGTCCCGGAACCGGCCGGCGAGCTGCCAGTACCGGCGCAGGTCGTCGGCGGCGAAGCCGAGCTTGCCCTCGGGTGTGTAGAACTGCTTGCCCTGCTGGCGCAGCCAGATCTCCAGCGTCGTGTCGAGGATGCCGAAGTCGGTCGCTCCCCGCGCGGCGAACCCGCCGGCGGCGCTCACCTTCTGCGTCGCGTCGGCGTACTGGTCCCAGGTCAGGCCCTTCGCCGGGTCCGCGCCCGCCGCGGTGAACGCGGCCGGGTCGTACAGCATCGCCGGCGTGTTCTGCGCCCACGGCACGGCGTACCGCTTGCCCTGGTACACGCCGGTGGCCGCCAGCTCGGGGTTGATGTCGGCCAGCGAGATCGCCTTGCCCGCGCCCCCGTTCAGGTCGGCCAGGACGTTGCGGCCGCCGTATTCGGCCAGGTAGCGCGTGTCGACGTTGAGCACGTCCGGCGGCTTGCCACCCGCCGTCTGCGTCGCCAGCTTCTCCCAGTAGGCCGCGTACGCCGAGAACGACGTCTGCACCTTGATCTTCGGGTTCTTCTGCTGGAACAGCTCGACGGCCTTCTTCGTGAGGTTCGCCCGGCCCTCGCTGCCCCACCAGACGAACGTGATGGTCACGTCCCCGCCGTCGCCGCCCGGGTCCGAGCCGCACGCGGCGACCCCGGTCAGCAGCAGCGGGACCACCGCGGCCAGCGCGACGAGGGTTCGTCTCTCACTTGTCCGACGCATCGAGCTTCTCCGTTCTCAGCCGGTCAGCACTTTCTGAAAACGCTGTCAGCGCGCTCACGGTAGGCAGCGCGCGCGACCTGTGTCAACGGGCGTTTCGGCGCATTAACCCTTGTGCAGCAACGGCTTCCGCGTTCTGCGGGCAGCGTGAGAAAGCGCTTACAGCAAGCCGGGTCGAAGGCGGGCTGTCAGCGCGAGGGGCACCGGGAGCGGCGTTACCCGGTGCGTTCGGCGGCCGGCCCGCCCCGGCGGCCACTCGCCCACGGGACACCGATCTCGGAGAACAGCGCCAGCCGGTCCGCGGCCACGGCGACCTCCTCGCCGATCCCCCGGACCACGGGGTGCCGGCTCGCTCCTTCACCCGCCGTGCGGATCCAGCCCGCCGGGATCCGCGCCGGCGAGGGCGCGTCCCGCACCGCCTCGACCACCGACGCGAACGCGCGGGTGGCGGGCAGCGGCGCGAGCAGCGGGACGCCCTCAGGGTCGAGGTGGTGGGCGACCAGGTTCCGCAGCAGGTCCGCCGGTTCGCCGAGGTGCACCCGTTCGTCGTCGAGCTCCAGCCGGTGGCTCTTGTACCAGAACTTCGCGCGCCCCTTCGAGCCGTGCACCACCACGTACGGCTCGTGGTCCTGCTCGGCGCACAACGACGCGGCGACGACGATCTCCGGGCCGCGGTCGAAGCGGATGCGCAGGCACGCCGTGTCATCGGCTTCGATGTCGCGCGTGCCGTACAGCTCCAGGGCGATCGCCGCCGGGTCGCGCCCGCCGACCCCGCCCACGAGCAGAGCGGTGGCCACCGCGTGGGAGAACGGGTTGGTCAAGGCGCCGTCGACCACGGCTTCGCCGTCCAGCCAGCGGCGGCCCGCCCAGGAGTTGCGGCGGTAGTAGGCGTCGGTGCGGATCCACGCCCCGGCCGCGCCGACGCCCACCACGTCGCCGAGCTTCCCGGCCGCGATCGCCGCCCGCAGCACCGGCAGGGCCGGGGAACCGAAGCTCTGGAAGCCGGTCTGGCACGCCGAGCCGTTCTCCGCGGCCAGCCGGGACAGCGTCCGGAACCCGGCCAGGTCGAGCACCGGCGGGGTTTCCAGGAGCAGGTCGCCGCCCGCCCGCAGGACCGCGCCGCCGACCCGGACGTGCGCGTGCGGCGGGGTCGCGACCACGGTGATGTCGGGGCGGCAGCGGCGGAGCAGGTCGTCGACCCCGACGTGCGCGGTACCGCCCTCGGGCAGCAACGCGATCGCGGCGGCCGAGGGCGCCCGGACGTCGGCCATGCCGGCGAACCGCACCAGGCCCTCGTCGTGCAGGATGCGCGCGCGGTGCAGGTAGCTGAACGCATAGCCGGACGTGCCGACCACGGCCAGCCTCGGCGGGTCCGCGACGGTGCGGCGCCTGCTCCCCGACATGGGTCTCCGATCGGCGCGACCGGGTCCGGCCGCGCGGGAACTGACGAATGGGCAGTTCGGGAGAAACTTCCGGTGGTCACCGTAGGGCGTTCGCGACAAGTGTGTCAATGTCCGGGACCGGTCCTCGAACTCGTCGAACCCCGGATACTCCGAACGGCGGCGGCCGGTTCGAGATAGCGCTTACCCGAACCGGCCACACACTCTCCCGCCGGTCAGATCCGGCCGACGCCCGCGCCCGCGGTGACGCTGGCCTTGACGGTCGAAACCGGTTCCAGCGTGAAGGAATACGGTGCCGTCGTCATGCTCCCGGTGCGGGTGATCTTGTTCGCGCAGCCGCCGAAGGAGTTGCCCGACTCGTTGAGGTAGCCGTCGACGTCGCTGTCGCCGGTCGTTTCGAGGCAGACCTTCGTGGATTCGAAGACGTTGTTCTGGGCGAGGAACTGCGCGTTCATCCGCGAATGCACGGCGGAATCGGTGACAGCGTGGAAATAGTTGTCGTAGGCGTGCCCGGTGCCGAACCGCAGGCTGGGCATCCGCGAGTTCACGTTCTCGAACCAGTTGTGGCTGAACGTGGCGTGCAGCTTGCCCGTGTCCTCGGCGGCGTTGTTGTCGCTGTGCCCGACGAGGGAGACCTTGTAGTGGTCGTGGAACTTGTTCCAGGAGACCGTGATCGCGTCGGCGGCGTGGCTGATGTCGAGCAGGCCGTCGTAGTAGTCCTTTCCGTGGTCGAGATCCGACGACAGGTCGTTGTGGTCGATCCACACGCGGGTGGCGCCGCGCTGGATCTGGATCGCGTCGGTGCCGACGGCCTTCGCGATGGCCAGGTTCCGGATGATCACGTTCGACGACTTGTCCACCGCGAGCCCGCCGCCGGTGAAGCCGGAGCCGGACCCGACACCGAGCACGGTCTTGTTCGACCCGATCTTCACCAGCGTCTTGTTCGCCAAGGTGATCTTCCCGCTCACCCGGACCGTGCGGGCCGTCGTGCCTGTCACCGCGTCGGTGAACGCGGACGCCGTCGTCACGGTGATGGTCTCGCCGCCCGCGCCGCCGGTCGTGCCGGCGCCGAAACCGGCGGGTGAGCTTTCGAAAGCCGCGTGCGCGACTCCGGCGGGAACGGCGGCGGCCAGCGCCGCGGCGAGCGCGGCCGTTCCGAAAACGCGCAGGCAGAACTCGGTTTTCCTGGTCATCGGGCACCTCGAAGGGGGTGGGGACCCGCGCCCCGCACACCGGGGAACACGGCGGAGACTCCGTTCTACGATTTGCAGCAAAACCGGTCAACGATTTGCAGGGTTTTCATCCCAAGCCCAGCCGAATGGCCCTGCGGCGGCCGGATCCCCGCTGCCGCAAGGCAGTCCGTTGTTGACAACGCCGCCGGGCGTTTCCATGATGTTGCGCAGAGCCTGGAGGAGTTGCCGTGAGCGTGACCATTCACGACGTCGCCCGCCGGGCCAACGTGTCGATCTCGACGGTGTCGCGCGCGTTCACCTCACCCGGCCTGGTCCGCCACCAGACCCGCAGCCGGGTGCTGGCCGCGGCGAGCGAGCTCGGGTACCACGCCGCCGAGGCCCCGCAGCCCGTCGTCCGCACCGGGCACATCGGCATCGTCGTGTCGGACCTCGGCAACCCGTTCTTCACCGGCGTGCTCGACGGCGTCCAGGCCCGCGCGCGCCAGGACGACGTCGCCGTGCTGTTCGCCAGCAGCGACCAGGACGCGGCGACCGAGCAGAACCTGGTGCGCCGGATGGCCCGGCAGGTCGACGGCGTGGTGCTGGGCAGCCCGAGCATGACCGACGACCAGCTGCGCGCGCTCGCCGGGCAGACGACGCTGGTGCTGCTCAACCGCGAGGTGCCGGGGATCCCGTCGATCGTGATGGACGCCGCCGACGGGATGCGCCAGGCGATCGAGCACCTGGCCGCGCTCGGCCACCGCCGCTGCGCCTACCTCGGCGGGCCGAGGATGTCGTGGGCGAACCGCACCCGCCGGCAGGGGCTGGCGGAGGCCGCCGGGCGGCATGGGATGGAAGTCGTCGAGTTCGGGCCGTTCCCCCCGGTGTTCGAGGGCGGGCTGCAGGGCGCGGACCTGGCGCTGGCGGCGGACGTGACGGCGATCGTGGCGTACAACGACCTGGTGGCGTTCGGCGCGCTGGCCCGGCTCAACGCCCGCGGCGTCCCGGTCCCGGACGAGATCAGCCTGGTCGGCTTCGACGACCTGGTCTTCGCGGCGATCTCGGCACCGCCGTTGACGACGATCGCGATGCCGACGGAGGCCGCGGGCCGGGCGGCGGTCACGATCCTGCTGGACCTGCTCGACGGCGACGCGGACGAACACACGGCCCAGGTGCTCGACACGTACTTGATCGTCCGCGCGACCACGGCCCCGCCCGCGAGCTAGCCGCCGAAGACGTGGCGCTCCAGGAACGGGTTCCGGAACTTGCCGGCCGGGTCCAGTTCCGCGGTCAGCGCCCGGAAGGCGGCCATCCGCGGGTACGACCCGGCGGTGTGGAAGAGCTTTCCCCAGTGCGGCCGCGCGCCGAACGCGGCCAGGCGTTCCTCCAGCACCGGGAGCACCGCCTCGACCTCCGGCTGCCGCGGTTGCCAGGTGAAGTGGAACGCGACCCGGTCGCCCCCGTGGCAGGGGCTCAGCCACAGGTCGTCGCCCGCGATCGCGCGGATCTCCGACACCAGCAGCAAGGGGGCCAGGAGATCGCCGATTTCGCGGATCGCCCGCGCCGCCGCCACCGCGTCCTCGTAGGGCACGAAGTACTCCGACTGCAGCTCGTCGCCGACGCTCGGGGTGAACGCGAGCGCGAAGTGCGGCAGGCGGTCGTGCCACGGGCCCGGCACGCCCAGCTGCGGCGTGCCGTTGTCGGCGGAGATCCCCGCGGCGTGCGCCGGGTGCCGGGGCCCGTCGGCCGGGACCGCCTCGAACAGCCCGGTCCGCGGTGTGAACGCGTCCACGCGGCTCTTCACCCACACCTGGTCGATCGTGTCGTTCGCCCAGTTCGTGAACATGCTGACGCTGTAGCCGGCGTCCTCGATCTCGTCGAAGTGCCGGTAGGCGGCCTCCCACGGCAGGCCGTCGAAGACGTCCTGGCGCACGTCGAACGCCGGCACCACGTCGAGCGTCAGCCGCGTGACGACGCCGGTCGCGCCGAGGCCGACGACCAGGCCGGGGAACTCGGAATGGGCGCGGGTGAACGTCCTCAGTTCGCCGTTCGCCGTGACCAGCTCGATCGCCGACACGGCCGAGGCGAGTCCCGGCTGCCGGCGCCCGGAGCCGTGGGTGCCCGTCGCGACGCTGCCGGCCACCGTGATGTGCGGGAGCGACGCGAGGTTCGGCAGCGCGAACCCGGCGGCGTGCAGCTGCTCGGCGAAGTCGCCGTAGCGGGCGGACCCGCCGACGGTGACCGTCCCGTCGCCGATCTCCACCGGGACCTCGAGCGCGCGCAGGTCCAGCAGGACACCGCCCGGCGAGTCCGCGATCGCGTTGAAGCAGTGACGGCTGCCCAGGGCCTTGACGTGCGTCGCGGCCGCGACGGCTTCCCGCACCTCGTCGACCGAATGCGGAGTCAGCACCGAGTCCGCGGTGTAGGCAAGATTCCCGGCCCAGTTCGACTCGCCCATCCAGAATGTCCTTCCACCGTGCCGGATCCCGCCTCCGACCCTACGCGGCCGCTTCCCGCCAGAACTCGCGCATCCACTTCGGCGGCACCGGGTTGTCCTCGCCGACCTGGGTCAGCAGCACGGCGACCGTGCCGGTGGCGGGCACGACGTGGGCGGTGGTGCCGGTGCCGCCGACCCAGCCGTAGCGGCCCGGGACGGTCCACGGTTCGACGGCGGCGACGTCGACCGCGCCGCCCATCCCCCAGCCCTGGCCCTCCAGGAACAGCGCGCCGATTTCGCGCTGCGCGGCGCTGGTGTGGTCGGTGGTCATCAACCGGACCGCCTCGGCGCTGAGCACGCGCCCGCCGTCGTGCGCGGTGCCTCCGGCGAGGAGCATCCGGCCGAAGGCGACCCAGTCCCCCGCCGTCCCGGCCAGGCCACCGTTGCCCAGCGGCAGCGCCGGCATCGTGCTCCACTGGCCGTCCGGCGGATCGGCGAGGACGAGCCCGGCGGCGGTCTTCTTGTAGAAGGCGGTGAACCGGTCGCGCCGGTCCGGGCCGACGACGAACCCGGTGTCCGCCATCCCCAGCGGCGCGAAGATCCGCTCCTCGAGGAACTCCGGCAGCGACCGGCCCGACGCGCGGGCGACGAGTACGCCCTGGATCGTCGAGCACGTGTCGTACAGCCACGCCTCGCCCGGCTGGAAGGCGAGCGGCACTTCGGCCAGCCGCGCGAGCCAGACGTCCGGCGACGGGAAGCTCTGCACCTGCCGGCCGTCGCCCTGGACGGGGAACAGCGCCTGCACCGCCGGGAGCGTGAAGTCCGAGGCGAACCCCCAGCCGGCTTGGCCGGTGAGCACGTCGAACACGGTGATCGGCCGCTTCGCCGGGACGACGTCGCCGACCGGGCTCGACGGCGTCCGCACCACCTTGGGATCCGCCACCTCGGGCAGCCAGCGCCCGATCGGGTCGTCGAGGGCCAGCGTGCCGTCGTCCACCAAGGTGAGGACGGCGGCGGCGGTGATCGGCTTGGTGATGGAGGCGAGGCGGAACAGCGTGTCCTCGGCCATCGGCCGGCTGCCTTCGACGTCCACCGAGCCGACGGCCACGGCTTCCCGGCGCCCGGCCCGGTCGACGATCGCCACCGCGCCGGGCAGCGTGCCCGCCTCCACGTGGCGTTGCAGGGTTTCGCGCAGGCTCATGATCCTCCCCAGGCCGGTGTTCGCACGATAGTCAGCGGGCCGGGATGATCGCCTGGTGGGTGCCGCCGAGGCCGTGCGGGCTGAGCAGCCGGCCCATCCGCTTCGGCATCCGCAGGGTGATCGCGCGGTCGAGGACGCGGGCGCCCGGTGCCGCGGCCGCCAGCCGTGTCTCGTAGCCCGTGCACCCGGCCGGCTCCCGCAGCCACGCCGACACCACCAGGTTGCCCTCCCCCACCACCGCGGCCGAGAGCCGCGTCTCCGGCAGCTGCGCGATCGCCGTCCCGGCGCGGTCCAGGTCGCCGGCGGCGATGTCGAGGCGGTAGCCCGCGATCACCGGCCAGCCCGCCGGGACGTGCGCGAGGTCGCAGCGGAAGTCGAGCTCGTGGTTGCGCAGCATCCGCGCGAGCGTGCGGCGCACCGCCGACTCGCTCATCCGGCAGTCGCGGGCCAGCTCGGCGTAGCTGCGCCGGCCGTCCTCGCCGAGGGACTCGACCAGCGCGCGCAGGTCCCGGTCGTTCCACTGCTGCGGGACGACCAGCCGGGCCTGCACCGCCGTCTCGTCGAGCACCGCACGCTGTTCCGGGGCCAGCGCGTTCACCAGCCAGCCACTGCCCTCGCGGTAGACGCGCGTGGCGACGGCGAACCGGACCTCACGCACCCCGGGCAGCGCGCCGAGGCGGCCGGTCACCAGCCCGTCGAGCGCGTCGAGGTCGCGCGCGGCCAGGGACAGGAACAGCGAGAACCGGCTGGTCGTGCGCTCGACGCTGAACACCGACGGCCAGCCGCACAGCTCCCGGGTCAGCCCGGCCAGCGCGTCCGGGCGGCAGGCCACGTCGACGTAACCGACGGTCGTGGTCGGCGCGGTGACGTACGCGGTCAGCCAGGCCAGCCCGGCCGCCTGCAGCCGGTCCCAGCGGCGGGCGGCCGTCGTCGCGTCGGTGCCGACGGCCGCGGCGATCCGCGTCCACGGCGCCCGCGGGTCGCGCTGCAGCGCTTCGACCAGCGCGAGGTCCGGGCCGCTCGGCCGCGCCGGTTCCGGCTGGGCGGCCGGGGAAACGGGCATGGCGCATTCTGACCTGATCATGATCACCTGCCAAGAGGCCGCCCGGCCGGAACCGGCCCGGTCGTCCCCTACCCCCGCCGCAATCGCGGCACCACCACCGCACCGGCCACTAGCACGAGGGCGCCGCCGAGCACGAACGGCAGCACCGGCACGTCACCGGGGTCCGCGGCGGGCAGCGCGCGCTCACGGCCGCCGTAGCCACCGCCCGCGCCGTCACGGTCGTACGCCGAGCCCGGCAGCTTGTCCGCGTACCGCTGGTGCAGCGCCGCGCGGTAGTCGCGCACGCTCAGCTTCGTGCCCGTGGCCAGGCCGGTGACCGAGCCGTGCAGCACCGTCACGGCGTCGCCGTGCACCGCGTACCAGGCGTTGACCTGCGGTTCGTGCAGGAGGTAGCCCCCGGCTGCCGCGTCGGCGTACTTGCGCTCGTAGTCGCCGGACGCCACGTTGACCACGGTCCACGCGGCGCCCTGCCGCTCGGCCCAGACCGTCGCCGTGGTGCCGTCGCCGGTCCGCGCCGGCACCGCGACGTAGGCGAGCGCGGCCGGGACGTCCGAGGTTCCGGCGACGAACGCCGCCGTCGGCTCGTACACGGCGACCTGGGTGCGCGGGTCGGCGGCCGCCGCCGGTGCCGCAGCCGCCGCGTGGGCGCCGGGGAACTTCGTCGCCGCCAGCCGGTCGAGCGTGGCCCGGCCGCCGGTGACCTGGCCGATCGCGGCGGTGTCGGCCGCGGTCGGGGTGCCGGCGGGCCCGGG
>NZ_JBFBBQ010000103.1:0-31481 GCF_040682775.1 Amycolatopsis sp. NPDC051106
GCAACGCCCCCCCCCCCCCCGATACTGCCCCCCCCATTCCGGTGGTCGTCAGCGCTCTTCTTCGTCCCAAGGACGGTTCCGGCGCGGTGGGGCACCTCGCCCGCCGGACGGGCGGCGGGGCGGGGGTGTGTCGCGGCCGTCTTCCGCGGGCGGGCGCGGGCGTCGGCGTGGGGCGTCGCCGCTGCGTCGGCGGGGGTCGCTCTCCGCCGGGGGCGGTGTGCGGCGGCCGGCTGGTGGTGGCTTGCGTGCGCCGCGGTCGCGTTCGCGTTCGGCCGGGGCGCCGGTGCGCGGGGTTCGGCGTTCGCCGTCCGCGGGCGGGCGCGGGCGACGGGGCGGTTCGCCGTCCCGGCCGCGACGGGCGCCCTGGGGCAGCGGGGTCTGGCCGGTGCGGTTCGACCCGGGCGGCCGCGGACGGCCCCCGGCCGACGTCGACGCAGCGCGCGTCGACGGCTTCTCGTCGTCCTCGTCCGCGGGGCGGCGGGTGGCCGCTTTGCCCTTCTTCGGGGCATCCGGGTCGCGTTCGCGGTACATGCGGACGAACCCGATCAGCAGCGTGATGCCGGTGGTGATCGCCATGGTCGGGAAGCCGTTGATCAGCGGGGTGCCGATGTTCAGGGCCTTGGACAGCATGTCGTCGCCCTGGGACCCCGAGGTCAGCAGGATCACGCCGGGCACGGTCACGGCCAGCACGAGCGGCGGCATCACCATCGGCCCGAACAGGCCCCGGCGCCGCACCGCGCAGACCGCGATGACGGCCCCGCCGATGTAGCAGACCGTGAAGATCAGCGGGATGCTGCCCTGGGTCGGCTTGCCGATGAGGGCGCCCACGATCGCCAGGCCGAAGCCGACCAGCACCGCCGCCCACCACGGAAGCCCGCGCCTCGAACCGACGACAGGACGCTCGTCCCACGGTACGGGGACGTCGTCGGCATCTGGATCGCTCTGGCGATCGCGAATCGCGGTCACAGCACAACACCGTATCTCGTGGTTGTGAAGATCTTGCCAGCACCGCCGCCGACGTGGGTGTATCGCCACCCGGCGGCGTGACCCGAGTGGCCCGCCGGGTGCTGCTGTGATGTGGTCCAGTCCTTTGCCGCCGGTTCCGGTTTGTCTCCTTTCCGTGGCGGGGGTGCGCGAGTCGTCGCAGGTCGCGGGCTTGCCGGGGAGTTGTGGAGCCGGTTCGGCGGAACGGCTGGCAGAGGGCCCGGATCCGGCGGACGCATCGACCGCAGCCGGTCCTGGAGGCCCGCGATTGTGACCAGGTCGGTTCACGGCTCGTCGGTGGGCGGTCGCCGTCGCAGCCGGGAGCCGATCCGCGAGCCGACGGACCGCCCCTTCTGACCGGACCCACCCTGCCGATCGGACTACGCCTCAACGCCGGACCACCCGTTGCAGCCGGATTGCTCCTTGCGGCCGGGCCGCCCTTCGCCGCGGGTCAACCTCCCACCCGCAGTCCCACGCCGGCGCACTCAGCTTGCCGCCAGTTCGTCTCCCTTCCGGACCTGGGGAACCTGCGCCGGGCTGCCCGCCGCGTCCGTCAGCGGCGCCACCGTTGCCCGGAACGTCTCCAGTGCCTCCAGCTCCCGGCGTCGCGCCGACAGGAACCGTTGGAGGTGCGTGCTCGACAGGTTCAGTGCGTCCACCGCGCCGCCCGCCGCTCGGTGGGCGGCCGCCGCTCCGGCTCGGACCTGCTCGACGTCGGCCTCCAGGGTGCGGTCGCTCGCCGCGAACAGGGCCGCCGAGGCCAGTACCCCGAACCCGGTCGGCCCGCACAGGAACACCCGCCGGTCGATGAGCCAGCGCAGCAGCTCCGGGTCGGTGTCCAGGGCCGCGACCACGGCGGCGTCCGAGGGGATGAACATGATCGTTCCGTAGATCGCGTCGGCCCAGCGCTGATAGCCCTTGCCCGCCAGCTCGGCCGCCCGGGAACGGACCTGCCGGACGTGCGCCCGCAACGCGTCGATCCGCTCGGCCGGGTCGTCGGTCTCCACCGCCTCGGCCCAGATCGCCATGCTCGCCTTCGCGTCGACCGGCACCGTGCGGTCGCCGCCCACCCGCAGCACCATGTCCGGTTTCGCCGAGCCGCCGCCGCCCACGTCCGTCTGCAGGGTGAAGTGCAGGTTCTCGCGCAGCCCGAGCGCCCGCGCTGTCTCCACCAGCACCTGCTCGCCCAGTTCGCCGCGGCCGCTGATCGAGGCGAACGCGACCTCGTAGCGGCGCAGCGCCAGCTGCTGCTGGTCCGACTTCGCCCGCTCGGCCGCCACCTGCCGGGCCGCCGCGTCCGCCCGGCGCATCCCGTCGTTGTAGAGCCGCCACAGCACCGCGACGGCGAACAGCAGCAGGACCGCGAGCACGATCGCCGCGGTGGTCAGCACTGTCGCCACTTCGCCTCCTCCCATTCGGCCGCCTGGATCCGACCGCGCAGACATCATGGCGGACCCCACCGACAAAAACCGCACCCGATCCGTCGCTCTGGGTAGCTGACCTGCGAACAAATCGAATCCACGCAGGGCGTGTCCGCACCGGCACTCTCGTGTTAGTACACACGTTCGAGTGAGGAGACGGCGAGCCTTCGCCTTTTCGTCGGGGCCGGGTCGTACCTTGGCCACCGTGAGATTCCTGCACACCTCCGACTGGCACATCGGCCGCACGTTCCACGGCGCCGATCTGCTCGCGGAACAGGAAGCGGTGCTCGGGCACCTCGCCGACCTCGTGACCGGCGAGGCGATCGACGCCGTCCTGGTGGCAGGCGACATCTACGACCGCGCGGTGCCGTCGGCCGAGGCCGTCCGGGTGGCCACCGCGGCGGTCGCGCGGATCCGCGCCGCCGGCGCGCAACTGGTCGTCACGCCCGGGAACCACGACTCCGCACCGCGGCTCGGTGCCTTCGCGGAGTTCGCCGCGGCGGGCGGGCTGCACCTGCGCACCACCGTCGGCGGGCTGGCCGAACCGGTGCTCCTGGACGACGGCCACGGCCCGGTCGCCGTCTACGGAATCCCTTACCTGGAACCGGAACCGGCGCGCCACGCGCTGGGCGTGCCGGAGGCGCGCGGCCACACCGGCGTGCTCACCGAGGCCATGCGGCGGATCCGCGCGGACCTCGGAACCCGGCCGGGCACCCGGTCCGTCGTGCTGGCGCACGCGTTCGTCACCGGCGGCGAGCCGACCGAATCGGAGCGCACGATCGCGGTCGGCGGCGTCGAGCAGGTGCCCGGCTCGGTCTTCGACGGCGTCGACTACGTCGCCCTCGGCCACCTCCACGGCCCGCAGACGCTCGCCGAGCACCTGCGGTACTCCGGCAGCCCGCTGGCGTACTCGTTTTCCGAGGCGCGGCAACGCAAATCCGTCTGGCTGGTCGAACTGGACGCGAGTGGGCTCACCGAAGTCCGCCGCCACGAACTACCGGTGCCGCGGCCGCTGGCCACCCTTCGCGGCCGGCTCGAAGACCTGCTCGCGGAGCCGGCGCACGACGAGTTCCTCGAGCACTTCCTGTCGGTCACGGTCACCGACCCGGTCCGACCGGTGGACGCGATGCGGCGCCTGCGCGAGCGGTTCACGCACGCGGTGCACCTGGAGTGGGAGCCCGAAGGCGGCTACAGCGGCGCCCCGCTGCGGTACTCCGACGCCGTCCGCGGCCGGTCGGACATCGAGATCTCGCGCAGCTTCCTCGACGACTGCCGCGGCGCCGCGCCCACCGAAAGCGAAGAGCAGCTCCTGTTCCTGGCCCTGGAAGCGGCCGACCGGGAGGCCCTCGCGAAATGAGGCTGCACAGGCTGGAGGTCGAAGCCTTCGGGCCGTACTGCGCACGCGAAGTGGTCGACTTCGACGTGCTCGGCGCCGACGGCCTCTTCCTCCTGCACGGCGAAACCGGCGCGGGCAAGACCACGCTGCTCGACGCGATCGCGTTCGCGTTGTTCGGCGTGGTTCCCGGCGCCCGCAACGAGGCCAAGCGGCTGCGCTGCGACCTGGCCGAACCCGATCAGGTCACCGAAGTCGCGCTCGAGCTCACCGTGCAGGGCCACCGGCTCAAGATCGTCCGCAACCCGGAGTACCAGCGGCCGAAGCGGCGCGGCGAAGGCACGACCACCCAGCAGGCGAGGGTGTCGCTGAGCTGGGTCGGCACCGCGCCGGCCGGGCTCCCGCCGGAGGGCCTGATCCGCATCGAGGAGGTCGCGCGCACCGTCGAGCGGCTGCTCGGGATGACCGCGGCCCAGTTCTTCCAGGTGGTGCTGCTGCCGCAGGGCGAGTTCGCCCGGTTCCTGCGTTCGGACACCGCCGAGCGCGAGAAGCTGCTCGAACGGCTCTTCGGCACCGAGCGCTTCGCCGACGTCGAACGCTGGTTCGCCGACCTGCGCACAGTTCGCGGCCGCGAACTCGAGCAGCAGCAAGGAAAAGTGCGCGAGCTGTTGGCGCGCTACGCGCAGGAGGCACAGCAGGACCCGCCCGAGACCGGCGTCGCCGAGTGGGTCGCCACCGTGCTGGCGGCGTCCGCCGAACGCGCCGGGCAGGCCACGGCCGAGGAGGAACGCACACGCGCGGCGGCTCAGCGCGCGGACGGCTACCTGCAGGAGGAGCGAGCCGGTGCGGAGAAGATCCGCCGGGTCCGCACCGCGCACCTGCGGCTCGTCGAGATCACCGAACAGGCGCCGCAACGCGCCGAGTGGGCCCGGGAAGTCGCGGCCGCGCGGCGGGCCGCCGGGGTCGCCGTGGAAGCCGACCTGCTGGACAGGCGCGCGGCGGAGCTGGCCGAAGCCGAGCAGGTGGAGAAGGCGCGCGGCGCGGAGTTGCGGGAGTTCGGCACCCGGACGACCGGCGACCTCAAGGCGCGGGCGGCCGCAGCACGGGAAGAGGCCGGCGCGGTCGCGGAGCTCGTCGCCGAGGCCGAGCAGCAGCAGCTCGACATCATGCGGCGGGACGACCGGAAGCTGGCCGCCGTCACGGCCGGGCAGCAGGTCGAAGAGCTGACCGCCGAGCTGGCCGCCATCCCCGGCCAGCTGGCGAAACTGCGGGCGGACGCCGTCGAAGCGGCCGAAGCCGAGGCGAAGCTCGACGGGGCGCGCGCCCGGGTGGACGAGCTGAGGGCCTTCGCGCGTGACGCGGCGGAGCTGCCCGAGGCCCGGGCGAAGGTCGGGCGCGGCGAGGCGAAGCTGCGCGAGGTCGTCGACACGCACCAGGCGGCCCGGCAGCACCGGCTCGACCTGCGCGAGCGGCGGCTCGACGGGATGGCGGCCGAACTGGCCGCCGCGCTGCCGGACGGCGCCCCCTGCCCCGTCTGCGGGTCCGCCGAGCACCCGGCACCGGCGAACCGGAACGTCGAACTCGTCGACCCCGCCGAGGAACGCGCCGCCGAGGAGGCCGAGCAGGCGGCCGACGCGGTGCGGCAGCGGGTCGTCGTCGCGCTCGAAGAGGCGAAGGCGCGGCTGGCCGGCTTGCTGGAGCGGCTGGGCGAGCGCACGGCCGAGTCGATCACGGCCGAGCTGGCCGAAGCCCGCGCGTCGGTCGCTTCGCTGACGCAGCAGGCGGCCGGGAAGGCGAAGCTCGGCGAGCAGGTCGTCCTCCTGGAACGCGACCTCGAGCGGCGGACCGAACGTCGACGGCAGGCCGAACAGGCCGCGACCGAAGCCACGACTGACGTCCGCGCCTTGGAAGAACGACTGGCCGAGCGCGAACGCCGGCTCGTCGCCGGGCGCGGCGAGTTCGCGGACGTCGGCGCCCGGCGGAAGCACCTGGTCGGGCTGGCCGAAGCTCTCGAACGGGTCTCCGAGGCCCGGACGGCCGTCGCGGGCGCCCGCGAGCGCGTCGCCCAGCAACGCGCGCTGGTCGAGGCGGCGGTCAAGGCGAAGGGGTTCACGTCGCTGAAGAAGGCGCGCGCCGCGATGCTGCCGGACGAGCAGATCGAGAAGCTGGAGCAGGGCATCGCCGACGCCGAGGCCGCCGCGGCGGGGGCCCGGGCGCTGCTGTCGGAGCCGGACCTGTTCGGGATCTCGCCGGACGACGTCGCGGACGTCGGCCGGGCGGCCGACGCGGCTCAGCTGGCGCGGGCGCGTGCCGACTCGGCGTACGCGACGATGCGGGTGGCGACCGCGCAGCACGAGGAGCTGACCCGGCTGGCGGGCCTGCTGGGCAAGGCCCTCGCCGGCCTCGCACCGGCCGAAGCGGCGTACGCCGAGCTGCGCGCGCTCGCGGACGTCGTCAACGGGCGGGGGCAGAACAGCCGGAAGATGTCGCTGCGCTCGTACGTACTCGCGGCGCGGCTCGAAGAAGTGGCGGTCGCCGCCACCCACCGGCTCCGGACGATGAGCCAGGGGCGGTACTCGTTCGTGCACTCGGACGCGGCCGGCGCGCGCGGCACCCGCGGCGGGCTCGGCATCGACGTGCTCGACGACTACTCGGGCACCATCCGCCCGGCGAAGACGCTGTCCGGCGGCGAGTCGTTCCTCGCGTCGCTGGCCCTGGCGCTGGGGCTCGCCGACGTCGTCGCCGGGGAGACCGGCGGCGCGCTGCTGGACACGCTGTTCGTCGACGAGGGTTTCGGCACGCTGGACGCCGAGACCCTCGACGTCGTGATGAACATCCTCGACGAGCTCCGCGCGGGCGGCCGGGTGGTCGGGCTGGTGTCCCACGTCGAGGAGCTGCGGCAGCGCATCCCGACGCGGCTGCGGGTCCGAAAGTCCCGCACCGGCTCGACCGTGGAGGTGCGCGCCGGTTGACGGTTCGGACAAGATGAGGTCATGACGGACCAGCCGCCGGACGACCTGCCCCGCTACCGCCTGCTCACCGGCCCGGACGACGCGAAGTTCTGCCACCGCGTCAGCGAGGCGCTCGATCTGGGCTACCGCCTGCACGGCTCGCCCGCCGCGACGTTCGACGGTGCCCGGGTGATTGTCGCGCAGGCCCTGGTGTGGCACGGCGAGCAGGGCTGACGCCGCGTCAGGCGGCGCGCCGGAGGTACATCCCGGCGTACGAGCACCACGGCGTCCACTCCCGGGCTCGCTCCGGCAGCGAATCCGGCGAGATGCCCAGTGCTTCGGCGCCACGCAGAGCGGCGGTGTCCGTTGCCAGGAGGATGTCCGGTGCGCCGAGCACGCGCATCACGACGTAGTCCGCGGCGGCGCTGTCGATACCGGGGCACGCGAGTAGCTCGGCGCGCAGCTCCGCCGCGTCACGCCCGACGTGCACGTCCAGGCGCCCTTCGGCCAGGGCGACGATTCCCGCGTGCTCGGGCATGGCCGTCGCGATCATGACCGCGGCCGGGAAGAGCCGCGTCACGCCCCACTCGCCCGGCACCTCTTCGCCGAGCGAAGCCGGGACCCGCTCGCCGAGCAGGGCCCGAACCACCAGCTCTTCGCCGTCGACGGCGCCCGGGACCCGGATCCCGGGCACGGCCGTCACGACCGGCGCCAGCGCCGGATCGGCGCCGAGGACCCGGGTGACCGCCGCCGGGTCGGCGTCGAGGTCGAGCAGCCGGCGCACCCGGCTGACCGCGCTGCCGAGGTCGCGCAGGTCGGTCAGCAGCAACTCGCAGCGCACGTGGTCCGGCTCCGGCGTCAGCCGGACGACGCCGGTGCCGTGCGCGAGCCGCAACGTCCGTGCGTAGGACGTCGAAGTCACCTTCTCGACGCCTTCAACCGCGTGAGCCGCGAAGAAGCGAAGCAGCCCGACAGCGTCGAAGGGCGGCCTGAACGGCAGCCGCAGGCTGAGGCGCGTCCCACCCACGTCGCCCTGACGTCGACGTCGCGAAGCGGCGAAGGCGCGAAGCTGCGACGGCGTCGTCGCGAACACCTCGCGGATCGTCTCGTTGAACTGCCGGACGCTGGAGAAGCCCGCCGCGAACGCGACGTCCGTCAGCGGCAGCCCGGACATCTCGATCAGCAGCCGGGCCGAGTGCGCGCGGTGTGCCCGGGCCAGCGCGAGCGGACCGGCACCCAGTTCGGCGGTCAGCACCCGGCCGAGCTGGCGTTCCGAGTAGCCGAGCCGTCGCGCCAGGCCCGGGACGCCTTCGCGCTCCACGGTCCCGTCGGAAATCAGGCGCATCGCCCGCGCGGCGAGGTCGGCGCGCACGTTCCAGTCCGGCGAACCCGGCACGGCGTCGGGCAGGCAGCGGCGGCACGCGCGGAAGCCGTTGGCCTGCGCGGCCGCCGACGTCGGGAAGAAGCGGACGTTCTGCACCTTCGGCGTCGAGGCCGGGCAGGACGGCCGGCAGTAGATGCCGGTGGTGCGCACCGCCATGATGAACTGGCCGTCGAAGCGCGGGTCGCGGGCGGTGACCACGCGGTAGCAGCGGTCGGCGTCGCGCCAGAGTGCGAGCGTTTCGGTGACCATGGATTCGAGCATGCCAGCAGGTCAGCGCGGTCGCTGGCGGAAATCCGACGCGGCGTTGGGTGCGTGGGGCCCGAGCGGGGTAGCCACGTAGACTGCGGGGTCGTGAGCCTCACCCTCGGTATCGTCGGCCTGCCCAACGTCGGCAAGTCCACCCTGTTCAACGCGCTGACCCGCAACGACGTGCTCGCCGCGAACTACCCGTTCGCGACGATCGAGCCGAACGTCGGTGTCGTGCCGCTGCCGGACCCGCGGCTGGACAAGCTGGCCGAGCTGCACAAGTCGGAGAAGATCGTCCCGGCCGTGGTGTCCTTCGTGGACATCGCGGGCATCGTGAAGGGCGCGTCCGAGGGTGCCGGGCTGGGCAACAAGTTCCTGGCGAACATCCGTGAGGCCAACGCGATCTGCCAGGTCATCCGCGTGTTCGACGACCCGGACGTGATCCACGTCGACGGCCGGATCGATCCGCTGAGCGACATCGAGACGATCAACACCGAGCTGATCCTGGCCGACCTGCAGACCCTCGAGAAGGCCGTCTGGCGGTTGGAGAAGGAAGCGCGGACCAAGAAGGAAGCGAAGCCCGCGCTCGAGGCCGCGCAGAAGGCGAAGGAGATCCTCGACAGCGGGCGCACGCTCTTCTCGGCTCAGAAGGACGTCGACCTCGAACTGCTTCGCGAGCACAGCCTCCTGACGACGAAGCCGTTCCTGTACGTCTTCAACGCCGACGAAGGTGTCCTCACCGACGAAGCCCGCCGCGAGGAGCTGACGAAGCTGGTCGCGCCGGCGGACGCGGTGTTCCTCGACGCGAAGGTCGAGGCGGAGCTGCTGGAGCTGGACGACGAGGAGTCGGTCCGCGAACTGCTCGAGTCGGTCGGCCAGCCGGAGCCGGGCCTGTACTCCCTGGCCCGCGCGGGTTTCCACACGCTCGGCCTGCAGACGTACCTGACGGCGGGCCCGAAGGAGTCCCGCGCGTGGACGATCCCCCAGGGCGCGACGGCCCCCCAGGCGGCGGGCGTGATCCACACGGACTTCGAGCGCGGCTTCATCAAGGCGGAGATCGTCTCGTACGAAGACCTGATGGCGGCGGGCTCGATGGCGGCCGCCCGGGCGGCGGGCAAGGTCCGCATGGAGGGCAAGGACTACGTCATGGCCGACGGCGACGTGGTGGAGTTCCGCTTCAACGTCTGAGCCGGGTAGCGGCAGCACCACGCTCGGCGCGAGCCGCTCTGCCACGCTCGGAGCCGTGACTGCCTACGTGATCTCCGAGGTCGAAATCCTCGACGAAGCCCTGGCGCAGCGCTACCGCGAGCTCGCCGCGGCTTCGATCGAAGCCCACGGCGGCCGGTACCTCGCGAGAGGCGCGATCCCGGCCACGCTCGAAGGGGAAACCCAGCCGGGCAAGCGGATCGTCGTCGTCGAGTTCCCGGATCGCGACACCGCCGAGCGCTGGTACCGCTCCGACGAGTACGCCGCCGCACTGGAGATCAGGGCGACGGCGCTCGATCGACGGCTGCTGCTCGTTGACGGGGTCGACTAGCCGAGGAGGCCCATCAACGCGATCGTGATCAGCACCACGGCGGGGGCGAGGGCGTTGATCCAGGCGCGCTGGGCGGGCGTGAGGGCGGCGGTGCTGTTCATGGCGTTTCCTAGGGCCGAACCGATGCTTCCGCCTGCTCAGCGCGCTGATCTTGGTGTTCGTTAGCTGCTGTGAGCGAACTCACCGACAGCGCTCAGCCGTCCGGGTGACGGCGGGAGCGGACCGTGAACCACAGCACACCGCCCGCTGCCGCGACCATCGTCGCGAACGCTGCCGTACCGACCACGATTGCCTGAGTCATCTCGTCTCCCTCCCGAAGGTCTGGTAACCGAGAGACGCCAAACTGTCGAAAAGGTGCACTCAGCGTTACCGAGGTCACAGATCGGCGAGCACCGAGTCGATCTCGGCCGCCAGCGAGAAGTCCTTCTCCGTCAACCCACCCGCCGAATGCGTCGAGAGCCGGAACGTCAGCGTGCGCCAGCGGATGTCGATGTCGGGGTGGTGATCAGCCGCCTCGGCCAGCACCGCGACGCGGTCCACCACCTCGATCGCCTGCGGGAAGCTCGCCAGCTCGACCTCGCGGGAGATCACCGCTCCGGAACGCGTCCAGCCGGCGCCCAGTCGTTCGTCGGCCTCGGAGTCGCTCAAGATTTCCGTCATGGCTCCATCGTCCAACGTCCTGGACTACGCTGCACGGTTGCCACGGGAGTCCGGTGAGCCGGGCTGAGAGGCGGGGTCACCCGCGACCGTTCGCACCTGACCGGATCATGCCGGCGAAGGGAGGGCTTTCCCTCCTCGTCCGGTGAAGTGCAGGAGGGTAGATGAAAAGCAGGGCTGTGCGCGCCGCGACGGCCATCGCCGCCGTCAGTGTCGTCGCCGCTGGGTGCTCGCTGTCGGACGGTGACGGTGGCACGCAGCAGACGCCCACCGTCACCCTCGTGACGCACGACTCCTTCCTGGCGCCGCAGGAGGTGCTCGACGCCTTCCAGAAGCAGTCGGGCATCAAGGTCTCCGTGCTCAAGCAGGGCGACGCCGGTTCGCTGACCAACAAGCTCGTGCTGACGAAGGCCAACCCGATCGGCGACGTCGCGTACGGCGTCGACTCGACCTTCGCTTCGCGCGCGCTCAAGGAGGGCGTCTTCGAGCCGTACACCAGCCCGGAGGCCGATCGCGGGCCGCAGCGTTACGCGGTCGACCCCGAGCACCGGCTCTCCGCGGTCGACGTCGGGGACGTCTGCGTCAACGTCGACACGAACTACTTCACCACCAAGGGCATCCCGGCGCCGGAAACCTACGAGGACCTGGCCGACCCGAAGTACAAGGACCTGCTGGTCGCCGAGGACCCGGCGACGGCCTCGCCCGGGCTCGCGTTCCTGCTCGGCACCATCGCGAAGTACGGCGAGGCCGGCTGGAAGGACTACTGGACGAAGCTGAAGGCCAACGGGCTCAAGGTGGTCAGCGGCTGGGAAGAGGCCTACACCAAGGACTTCTCCGGCTCGTCCGGCAAGGGACCGCGGCCGATCGTCGTCTCGTACGCCTCCTCACCGGCCGCGGAGGTCGGCGACGACGGCAAGCCGCGCACCAAGGCGCTGCTCGACACCTGTTACCGGCAGGTCGAGTACGCGGGTGTGCTCGCGAACGGCAAGCAGGTCGAGAGCGCGCGCAAGGTCGTCGACTTCCTGCTCTCCCAGCAGTTCCAGGCGACCGTCGCGGCCAACATGTACGTCTACCCGGCGCGCCAGGGCGTCGACCTGCCCGCGGGCTGGGCGCAGGTGGCGCCGCTGCCGCAGAAGCCGCAGATGCTGACGGCGGACCAGGTCCAGGCCGGACGCGAGAAGTGGATCGGCGAATGGCGCACACTCGTGCAGTGACGCCCGGGGACACCGCCACCCGGAAAGCGCTGACCCCACCGCGGACCGCCCGCGGGCTAGGCCTGGCACTGCTCGGGCTGGCCCCGATCGGGTTCCTGGTGGTGTTCTTCGCCTGGCCGGTGCTGGCGATCATCGGCCGCGGGTTCGCCGCCGGTGGGCTCGACGTCGTCCTCGGCGACGCGCGGACCTGGCAGCTGGCCGGTTTCACGGTGGCGAGCGCGGCCGCGTCGACGCTGGTGGCCGTGCTCGCCGGGCTGCCGGTGGCGTTCCTGTTGGGCCGGGTGAAGCTGCCCGGCGTCGGCCTCGCGCGGACGCTGGTGCTGGTGCCGTTCGTGCTGCCGACCGTCGTCGTCGGCCTGGCGTTCCGGGCGCTGTGGCCGGACGGTGGCGTGCTGCCGATCGTCCTGGCCAACGCGTTCTTCAACGTCGCCGTCGTCGCGCGGACCGTCGCCGGGCTCTGGGCGCGGCTGGATTCGCGCACGACCGACGCCGCCCGCGCGCTGGGTGCGTCGCCGTGGCGGGCGTTCCGCTCGGTGACGCTGCCCGCGCTGGCGCCCGCGATCGCGTCCGCCGCGGCGGTGGTGTTCCTGTTCTGCGCCACCAGTTTCGGCGTCGTCCTCATCCTCGGCGGCGCGAAGTACCGGACGCTGGAAACCGAGATCTACCTGCGGACCGTCGACCTGCTGGACCTCTCGGGCGCGGCGGCGCTTTCCCTGATCCAGTTCACGGCCGTGGTCGCCGCGCTGGTGCTTGGCGGACTGGCCCGGCGGCGGAAGGACGGCGCCCGGATCGGAGCCGCGAAAACCCGCCGCCCGCGTGGCGGTGAATGGACGGTCGTCGGCGCCGCGGGCGTGGTGCTGGCCCTCCTGCTCACGCCGATTGTCGCCCTCCTCGTCGAATCGGTGTCCACTTCGGACGGCTGGAGCCTCGCCGGGTACCAGGCCCTCACGAGCACCGGTGAGAAAGGCGCGCTGCAGGTGTCCGGCTGGGACGCCGCGGTGAACTCGCTGAAGGTGGCCGTCGACGCGACGCTGCTCGCGCTGGCCGTCGGCGTGCTCGCGTCCGTCGTGCTGGTGGCGCTGCGGCGCTCGCCCGCGAGGTCCGCGCGGGGGCTCGGCGAGACGATGGACGCCGTGCTGATGCTGCCGCTCGGGGTGTCCGCGGTGACCGTCGGGTTCGGCTACCTGGTGACGCTCGACGCGCTGCCCGGCGACCTCCGGACGTCGCCGTACCTGGTGCCGCTGGCCCAGGCGCTGGTGATCATCCCGCTGATCGTGCGGATGGTGCTGCCGGTGCTGCGCTCGGTCGACGTCCGCTTGCGGCAGGCCGCGTCGACGCTGGGCGCGAGCCCGCTGCGGGTGTGGCGGGAGATCGACCTGCCGCTGGCCCTGCGCCCGCTGGTCGCGGCGGCCGGGTTCGGGTTCGTCGTGGCGCTCGGCGAGTTCGGCGCGACGAGCTTCCTCGCGCGGCCGACCGCGCCGACGCTGCCGGTCGCGATCGCGTCGCTGATGGGACGTCCGGGTGAGCTGAACAACCAGATGGCGTACGCCGCGTGCGCGCTGCTGATGCTCGTGACGGTGCTGGCGGTCGCGCTGATCGACCGGCTCGGGGCCGCGCGCGGCCGGGTGGGAGAGTTCTGATGGCGCTGTCGGTGCGGGACCTGACCGTCCACTACGGATCGTTCGCGGCGGTCCGCGACGTCCGGCTGGACATCGCCGACGGCGAGGTGCTGGCGCTGCTCGGCCCGTCGGGGTCGGGGAAGTCGACGCTGCTGCGCGCGATCACCGGCCTGGAGCCGTCGGCGCGCGGGTCGGTGAGCTGGGACGGCGACGACCTCGGCGCGGTGCCGGTGCACCGGCGCGGGTTCGGGCTGGTGTTCCAGGACGGCCAGCTGTTCGGTCACCGCGACGTCGCCGCCAACATCGCGTTCGGCCTGCGGATGCACGGCGTGCCACGGTCTTCGTGGGGCCCGCGCGTCGCCGAGCTGCTGGACTTGGTGGGCCTGGCCGGCTTCGAACGGCGGCGGGTGACGGAGCTTTCGGGCGGTCAGGCCCAGCGCGTGGCCTTGGCTCGCGCGCTGGCACCGAAGCCGCGGCTGCTGCTGCTCGACGAGCCACTGTCCGGTTTGGACGCGGGGTTGCGCGAGCAGCTGGCGATCGACCTGGCGGACCTGTTGCGGCGCAGCAAGATCACGGCGCTGCTGGTGACGCACGACCAGGAGGAGGCGTTCACGCTGGCTGATCGCGTCGCGGTCCTCGACGCGGGCGAGGTTCGCCAAGAGGGCGCGGTCCGGCGCGTGTGGCGCAACCCGGCGGACGACGACGTGGCCCGGTTCCTCGGCGTGACGACGTTCGCGGACGGCGTGGTGACGGGCGGGCTGGCGCACACGGCGCTGGGTGACGTCGCGCTGCCGGACGTCGCCGACGGCCCGGTGCGGCTGGGGTTGCGGCCGCACGCGCTGCGGGTCGCTGCTTCCGGAGTGGACGGAGAAGTGGTGGCCGCGGTACACCGGCGCGAGCACGTGCGGCTGGTGGTGCGGCTGGCGGAGTCCACTGTGGACGCGGTAGCCCCGGCGGCATCGGACCTGCGGGCCGGGGACGCGGTAAAGCTGGAGCTCGACCCGGACGGTGTGGCCTTGGTGGGCTAGCCGCCCGGAAAGCAGCCCCCACCCATCCCGGGGGGCGTCCCCAGGCCAAGTCTATCGGCCCAGCCTGGGGAACACCGGCCACTCGCAGATCTGTGGACAACTCGGCACCTGTGGATGGCGAACTTGACAAACCTCAGCCGTCGCGGGTCGAGAGGCGGGCGTAGGCCAGCGACAGCCCGATCACGATGTAGCAAGCCGCGCGCAAAGCGCCTTCGCCCAGCATCTGGGTGCCCATCGGGTCTTGCAGAACCTCCGCCGGCGCCATCGACCAGTCCTTCGTCAGCAGGAACGGGTGCAGCCAGTCCAGCGACGTCAGGAACCCGAGGATCGTGAACACGATGTCGGCCGCCAGGACCGACGCCACCACCAGCATCGGGTGCTCGGTCCAGCTGGAGATCGCCAGCGCCACCGCGCCGACCGCCCACAGCTGGAGCACCACCCAGCCCGCCATCAGCAGGATGCGGGCGAGCGCGCCGCCCAGGGACAGCGTCGTGCCGGACAGCGTGAACAGCGAGTCCGTCCCGTTGATGATCAGCCCGGTCACCACGCCGGTGACGCACATCGCCAGCACCGAGACCACCGACACCGTCGCGACGCCGAACGCCTTGACCGCCAGCAACCGGCCCCGGCCGACCGGCGCGATCAGCCAGCCGCGCAACGTGCCGTGGGCCGTCTCGCCCGCGATCGCGTCCGCCCCGGCCATCGCCGAAGCCAGCGGGAGCAGCAGCGCCAGCGACATCACGACCGCCGCGATCGGGAGCACGAACGCGTTGTTGACCGCGGACGCCAGCAGCGCACCGCCGCCGTCGTCCGGGCCGCCGCCACCGGACGGGTTGTCGTCGACCAGCGTCAGGCCGATGCCGATGATCACCGGGATCAGCGCCAGGAGCCCGAGCACGGCCAACGTCCGCGGCCGCCGGAAGATCCAGCGCAGCTCCGCGGCCAGCAAACGGGTCAGCGGCACCGTGTCGTGGCCCGTGCGGGCCGCCGGTGCATCGAGGACGGCCGTCATTCCGATCCCTCCCCAGTGGATTCCGTCAGCCGGGCGAACAGGTCTTCCAAGCCCGTGCGGGCCCGCGTCGCCTCGTGGACCGCGACCCCCGCGCCCACCAGGACCTGCAGCACGCGCGGTGCTTCCGTCGCCGTGAGGTCGGCCCGGACGCCGTCCGGCGTGAGCCGGGCGCCGATCCGGTTCTCCCGCAAGACCTCCAACGCCTGTTCCGCGTCCGGCGTGCGGACCAGCAGCGCCGCGTTCCCCGACTCCAGCAGCTCGGTCAGCTCGCCCTGGGCGACGACGTTGCCGGCCTGCAGCACGGCGACGTGCGTGCACGTCGCCTCCACCTCGGCCAGCAGGTGCGACGACACGAGCACGGTGACCCCGGCGGCGTGCAGCTCGGCCACGATCCTGCGGATCTCCCTGGTACCCGCAGGATCGAGACCGTTGGTCGGCTCGTCGAGCACGACCATCTTCCGCGGCACGAGCAACGCCGAAGCGAGCCCGAGCCGCTGCTTCATGCCGAGCGAGTACCCCTTGTAGCGCCGGCGCGCCGCGACGGTCAGCCCGACGCGTTCGAGCGCGGAGTCCACCGCCGAGGGGATCCCCGACGACGTCAGCCGCGGCTCGGCCGCGGCGAAGCGCAGCAGGTTGTCGCGTCCGGAGAGGAACGGGTGGAAGCCCGGCCCCTCGACCAGCGCGCCGACGTCCGGCAACGCGTGCGCGGCGGCGTCGGGCATCTTGCGGCCGAGCAGCTCGACCTCGCCCTCGGTCGGCCGGACCAGGCCGAGCAGCATCCGGATCGTGGTCGTCTTGCCCGAGCCGTTCGGCCCGAGCATCCCGACGACCGCGCCCTCCGGGATGTCGAGGTCGACGTGGTCCACCGCGACGGTGCTGCCGTAGACCTTGCGCAGCCCCCGCGTGCGCGCGGCCAGGGGAACCGCCGGGGCGGACGTCTCCGAAGAGACGTCCGCCCCGGACTCGACAGTCGTGCTGGTCACTTCTGGCCCAGCGCTTCGTACAGGACCTGCTCCGGCACCGCACCGGCGGCGAAGCGGCCGTCGTCGGTCAGCACCGCGGTGCCCACCTTCGTGGTGACGAGGTAGCCGCTGCCCCACGTGCCGTTGACCTTCTTGGCGAACCGCTCGAGCAGCGCCTTCGGGTCGGCGTTGCCCTTGCGCTCACCGGAGGCCTTCGGCGCCGCGTTCAGCGCGTCGGCCGGCACCTTGCCCGTGACGACGGTGTCCCAGCCGTCGCCGACGACCTTGACGTCGTCCTTCGCCTGCTCGGCGAGGGCCTTGTCCTTGTCGTCCACGGTCGGCGTCTTCTCCTCCACCTTGGCGCCCTTCGGCGGCGTGAAGGTGAAGAGGTCGGCCGGCTGCTGGGTGAAGTGGATCTCGCTGAACGCGACCTCGAGCGCCGGCGTCGACGTGCCGTTGCTCAGCACCGACACCCGCAGCGGCATCCGCGTCTGCGAGTCGACCGCGACGCGGATCTCGCGCAGCAGCGTCCGCTCGCTCGGCTTCGGCGTCAGCACCAGCTCGTAGGCCGGGCGGTCGGCGACGGTCGCGGTGCCGTCGACCGACACCGTGCTGCTCTCGCGGACCTTCGCCAGCAGCTCGGTGCTCGCGGTGACCGGGTCGGGCGTCTTCTCGCTGCCCGCGCCCTTCTGCCTGGCCACGTCGGCCGGGATGGTCACCTTCGTCGCGGTGTTCGTCTTGGAGCTGTAGTCCCAGACGGTCGTGCCGTTGTGGACCACGGTCTCCTGGCTGGCGCCCTGCGTGGCGGCCAGGCGGCTCTTGCCGGCGCCGTCGCTGAAGATGTGCGCCGAGTCGATGTTCAGCGCCGACGCCCCCGGCAGCGCGTTCCCCACCGACGGCAGCCCCAGGTCGTTGCTGACCTTGACCGTGCCGTCGAACGCCCCCGGCTTCGCCTTCATGACCGACTGCACCAGGTCTTCGGCACTCACCTGCGGCAGCGCCGGCTTGTCGTCGGCGCTGGCCGGCATCGCGATGAACGCGAGCCCGCCCGCACCGAGCGCCGTGCCGACGACCGCGGCGGTGATTCCCTTCGTCTTCGGTTTCATGCGTCTCTCCCTGTGGTGTCCCGGGCTCGAGTGTGCCCGGCTCCCTGGCCACGACGCTTCCCTCTCGAGGCTGAGATACCCCTGAAGGTTCTCCCTCCCCGGCTGAGATCGTGCTGAGAGCTGACACGCGACCTGCGGAAACCGGCCATGATGAACCTCGTGAAACCTCGGGTGCTGGTGGTCGACGACGAACCGGGCGTGCGCAAGGCGCTGCAACGCGGGCTGCGCGCGGAGGACATGGACGTGGTCACCGCCGCGGACGGCCCCACCGGGCTGCAGCTGGCGAGCACGGGATCCTTCGACGTCATCCTGCTCGACATCATGCTGCCGGGCCTGTCCGGCTACCGCGTGCTGGAGCGGCTGCGCAAGGACGGCGTCATGACGCCGGTGCTGCTCGTCTCGGCCAAGGACGGCGAGATCGACCAGGCCGACGGCCTCGACCTCGGCGCCGACGGCTACCTCGTCAAGCCGTTCTCCTTCGTCGTGCTGGTCGCGCAGGTCCGGGCGACGCTGCGCCGCGCCGGGCCGGAGGCCGGCCGGGGGACGCTGCGGCTCGGCGCGCTGGAGGTCGACCGCGGGCTGCGGCAGGTGCGCTGGAACGGCGAGGAGGTCGGGCTCAGCCCGCGGGAGTTCGCGCTGCTCGAGGTGCTGGTCGGCCGGGCCGGCACGGTCGTCACGAAGGACGAGCTGCTGCGCGCGGTCTGGGGTGAGGAGCAGGCCGTGACGCGCAACCTCGTCGAGGTCTACGTCGGGTACGTGCGGCGCAAGCTCGACGCGGTCGGCGCCGGCGCGTTGCTGCGGACCGTGCGCGGGCACGGCTACCTGGCCTCCGACGCGCAGCTCGACGAGGTCATCACCCCGTGATCCCGTGGTGGCGGGGCCGGTCCCTGCAGGTCCGGATCACCGTGCTGGCCGCGACGATCACCCTGGCCTGCCTGCTGGGGCTGGCCACACTGGCGGCGGCGAAGCTGTCACCGCTGCTCATCGGCTCGGTCGACCGCGAGCTTTCCGGCGCCCTCGGCCCGGCGGGCGCCGAGGTGGGCGCCGGGCGGCCCCTATCCGGCGCGGCGCCGGTGACGCTGCGGGTGCTCGACACCGCGGGCGCGCCGGTCGACGGCGGGACCCCGGCGGGGCTCTCGCCGGCGGACGTCTCGACGCTCAAGGCCGGGCAGCCGGTCCAGCGCGACGGCGCGCGGTACCTGGGCACGGTCGTCAGCGCGCCCGACGGGTCGCAACGGCTGGTCGTGGCCGGCGCGGGCCTGGCCGGGTTCTCCGCCGCGGTGCACTACGGCGGCGTCTGGCTGGTGGTCGTCGCGTCGGTCGGGGCGCTGGTGGCGGGGCTCGCGACGTGGCTGGTGGTGCGGCTGTCGCTGCGGCCGGTGGCGCGCATGCGGGGTTCGGTGCGCGCGCTGCCGCCGGGGGCGCGGCTGGCGCTGCCGGACTCCCACGACGAGCTGCGTGCGCTGGCGGAGGAGTTCAACGCGCTGCTGGAGCGGCAGGAGCAGGCCAGCGACCGGCTCCGGCGCTTCACCGGCGACGCGGCGCACGAGCTGCGGTCGCCGGTCGCGTCCATCCGGGTGCAGGCCGAGGTGGCGGTGACGAACCCGGATCCGGAGCTGTCCCAGGAGACGCTGTCGGACATCCTGACGGAGGCCGAGCGGCTTTCGTCGCTGCTGGACGGGCTGTTGTCGCTGGCCCGATCGGACGCGGGGGAGGTGCCGCCGGCGTCCCCGGTGGAGCTGGTGAGCGAGGTCCGCGCGGCGGTCGCCCGGCTCCCGGCGGGGGCACCTCAGACGCGGGTGAGCAACGCGGTCGCGCAGGCGTGGGCGTCGTCCGCGCACGCCGAGGTGGAGCTGGTGCTGGACAACCTGCTGCGCAATGCGTGCCGTTACGCGCGCGGCGAGATCGTGGTGTCGGTGCTGGCTTCGCGGTCGTCGGTGCGGGTGGTGGTCGACGACGACGGCCCGGGCATCGCGCCGGAGCACCGCGAGAAGGTGTTCGACCGGTTCTACCGCATCGCGGACGACCGGGCGCGGTCGTCCGGCGGGACGGGCCTGGGGCTGGCGATGGTGGCCGAGACGGTGCGACGGCGGGGAGGGCGCGTGCAGGTGGGCGAGTCCCCGGACGGCGGAGCGCGGTTCGTGGTCGTCTGGCGCACGGCCGCGGGCGGAGAGACGTGACCGACGGGTCGGCTGGCGTGCTTGGAGGGTCGGTTCGCGTGCTTGGAGGGTCGGCTCGCGTGTCCGGAGGGTCGACACGCGTGATTGAAGGGTCGACACGGCGGGGCCGCGGGAGACCCGGAGCTTCCGGGTAGATTCCGGGGCTGTGAACGGTGTGATCGTGGGTGCCGCCCTGGTGCGGGACGGCAAGCTGCTCGCCCAGCAGCGGGCCTGGCCGCCGAAGCACACGGGGCAGTGGGAACTGCCCGGTGGCCGGGTCGAGGAAGGCGAGTCCGAGGCCTTCGCGCTGGCCCGCGAGTGCAGCGAAGAGCTCGACGTCGTCATCGAGGTCGGGGCGCGCGTGGGGGAGGACGTCCCGCTGCCCGGCGAGAAGGTCCTCCGCATCTACGCCGCGAAGCTCGTCTCGCCCGGTGAAGAACCGCGGGCCGTCGAGCACACCGCCGTCAGGTGGCTCGGGCCCGACGACCTCGACGACGTCGACTGGCTGCCCGCCGACCGCATCCTGCTTCCCGCCCTGCGCGCGCTGCTCGACCCGAAGCCGTGAATGTCGCATTGAGGGACTTCACGTCCCTCGATGCGACATTCACGGCCCTTCAACAGGCGCCGATCATCCGCAACGCCGCGTCGAGCCGGTGCGAGCCGCGCTCCCGGGCCCGCTCCGCACCCGCCTTGCGGACCCGGTCCAGCTCCGCGACGTCGTCGAGCAGCGTCAACGCTCGTTCACGCAGGGGGCGCAGCTCCTCGATCACGGCGTCGGCGACGGTGTCCTTCACCGCTCCGTACGACGAGAACTCCTCCGCCAGATCGGCCGGCGCGCCACCCCGGCACGCGGCCAGGATCTCCAGCAGGTTCGCCATCCCCGGGCGGGTGTCCGGGGCGTGCACCGGCACCGTGCCGCCGTCGGTGACGGCGCGGCGGATCTTGCGGCGGATCTGGTCGGGCTCGTCGAGCGCGAACACCACGCCCACCGCGTCACGCGCCGACTTCGACATCTTGCGCGCCGGGTCGGCGAGGTCCTTGACGCGCGCCCCCGCCGGCGGGAGCACCGCCCGGGGGACGGTGAACACGTCGCCGTAGGTGCCGTTGAACCGCTTGGCCAGCGTCCGCGTCAGCTCGACGTGCTGGCGCTGGTCCTCGCCGACCGGCACCTCGTCCGCGCCCTGCAGCAGGATGTCCGCGGCCATCAGCGCCGGGTAGGTCAGCAGCGACAGCCGCACCCCGGCCTGCCCCTTGGACTTCTCCTTGAACTGGATCATCCGCGCGGCCTCGCCGTAGTTGCAGGTGCACTCCAGGACCCAGGTCAGCGCGCCCAGCTCGCGGGCCAGATCGGACTGGACGAACACCCGCTCCGGGTCGATCCCGGCGGCGATCAGCACGGCGAGCTGCTCCCTCGCCAGGGATCGGAGTTTCGCCGGGTTGTGCGGGGTCGTCATGCCGTGCAGGTCGGCGACGAAGTACAGGTCGTCCGCGCTGCCCTCACGAGCCCAGCGCCGCACGGCACCGAGGTAGTTGCCGAGGTGGACGTGACCGGAGGGCGTGATGCCCGACAGCTTGCTCATGGTCTTCCTTTCCGAGGGGGACCACCCCGGAAAAGGCATGAAAAAGGCCGCCCGTCCGGGGCGGCCGCTGGTGATCAGCGCAGGACTAGACGGCCGCCGAGGGCGGCCACCAGCTGCAGGTCTGCGCGTGCATGGATCGAGCATAGCCGAAGTCCTCGAGCGGGTTTACCGTCTTAACCATGTATGTCGTCCTGCTGAACTACACGGCTCCCATCGAGGACATCGACCTGGCGCTCCCGGACCACGCCGAGTGGCTGAACAAGCAGTACGAGCACGGCCACTTCCTGGCGTCCGGGCGGCGGAACCCCCGCATCGGCGGCGTCATCATCACGCGCCCGCTGAACCGCGGGAAGCTCGACGCCATCCTGGCGTCCGACCCGTTCTGCGTGCGGCACCTCGCGCGGTACGAGGTGATCGAGTTCTCGCCGACCAAGACCGCTCCGGAGCTGCGCCTGCTCAACGAAGCGGTGACGCGCTGAGGTTTCGGACAGCTAGGCAGCGAGGTCCAGCTTCGCCTTCTTGAGCGCCAGCACCGGGCACTTCTTGCACCGCGGCTTCGACCGGCAGCACTTCTTCTTGACCTTGCCGGCCTTCATCAGCTTGCGCACGACTTTCCGCGGGTCTTTCGGCTTCTTGCCCACGCGCACGCACCTTCCGGATCGGCGACCTCCACCGGGTTCCCACGTTAGGTCAGCCTAACCGACGTGGGGGCGTGGGGCCGCTCACAATGGGGTGGCAGGTATCCTGGGTGAGGTCCGCGTGTGACCAGAGCCGGTCACGGGATGCCTGACGGCTTGCGCGGGCCATCCAACCCTTGAAGTTCAGGAGTTCTCGCGTGCCCGCAGCCAGCGCTACCGTCGAAACCGGCCGGCCGACCGGTAAGACCCGGCCCGACCTGCGCAACGTCGCGATCGTCGCCCACGTCGACCACGGCAAGACGACCCTCGTCGACGCGATGCTGCGCCAGTCCGGCGCCTTCGCCGAGCGGGCCGAGCTCGTCGACCGGGTGATGGACTCGGGCGAGCTCGAGCGCGAAAAGGGCATCACGATCCTGGCGAAGAACACTTCGATCCACCGCCAGACGCCCGAGGGCTCGGTGACCATCAACGTCATCGACACCCCCGGCCACGCCGACTTCGGCGGCGAGGTCGAGCGCGGCCTGGCCATGGTCGACGGCGTCGTCCTGCTGGTCGACGCCAGCGAGGGCCCGCTCCCGCAGACCCGCTTCGTGCTGCGCAAGACCCTCGAAGCCGGCCTGCCGGTGATCCTGCTGGTCAACAAGACCGACCGCCCCGACGCCCGGATCGCCGAGGTCGTCGAGGAGACCCACGACCTGCTGCTCGAGCTGGCCAGCGACATCGAAGACGCCGACCACGACGCGATCCTCGACCTCCCGGTCGTCTACGCGTCCGCGCGCGCCGGCAAGGCGAGCCTGGAGCAGCCCGCCGACGGGGAGATCCCCGAGAGCGAGAACCTCGACCCGCTGTTCGACACCCTGCTCCGGCACGTGCCGCCGCCCGCGGCCGACCTCGACGCGCCGCTGCAGGCGCTGGTCACCAACCTCGACGCGTCGAACTTCCTCGGCCGCATCGCGCTGATCCGCATCCACGCCGGCAAGCTCCGCAAGGGCCAGACCGTGGCCTGGATGCGCGAAGACGGCACCGTGCAGAACGTCCGCATCTCCGAGCTGCTGGTCACCGAGGCGCTCACGCGCGTCCCGGCGACCGAGGCCAGCGCCGGCGAGCTCGTCGCCATCGCCGGCATCCCCGAGATCACCATCGGCGACACCCTCGCCGACTCGGACAACCCGGTGGCGCTGCCCCGGATCACCGTCGACGAGCCCGCGATCTCGATGACCATCGGCGTCAACACCTCGCCGCTGGCCGGGCGCAACGGCGGCGACAAGGTCACCGCGCGGCTGGTCAAGGCCCGCCTCGACCAGGAGCTGATCGGCAACGTCTCGATCCGCGTCCTGCCGACCGAGCGCCCCGACACCTGGGAGGTCCAGGGCCGTGGCGAGCTGGCGCTGGCCATCCTGGTCGAGCAGATGCGCCGCGAGGGCTTCGAGCTGACCGTCGGCAAGCCGCAGGTGGTGCTGCGCACGATCGACGGCAAGCTGCACGAGCCGTTCGAGCGCCTCTACATCGACTCGCCGGAGGAGCACCTCGGCGCGATCACCCAGCTCCTGGCCGCGCGCAAGGGCCGCATGGAGGACATGAGCGGCAACGGCACCGGCCGGATCAAGCTGGAGTACGTGCTCCCGTCGCGCGGCCTGATCAGCTTCCGCACCGACTTCCTCACCGAGACCCGCGGCACCGGCATCGCGAACCACGTGTTCGAGGGCTACTTCCCGTGGGCGGGCGAGATCCGCACCCGGCACAGCGGCTCGCTGGTCGCCGACCGCACCGGCCCGGTCACCGCGTACGCGATGATCCAGCTGGCCGACCGCGGCTCGTTCTTCGTCGAGCCGGGCGCCGACGTGTACGAGGGCATGGTCGTGGGCGAGAACCCGCGCTTCGAGGACCTCGACATCAACATCACCAAGGAGAAGAAGCTGACCAACATGCGTCAGTCCTCCGCCGACGTGATGGAGACGCTGGCCCGGCCGCGCAAGATGGGCCTGGAAGAGGCGCTGGAGTTCTGCTCGGTCGACGAGTGCGTCGAGGTCGCGCCGGAGGTCGTCCGGGTCCGCAAGGTCACCCTCGACATCAACACCCGCGCGAAGGAGCGTTCGCGCGCGAAGAGCCGCGACAACGGCTGAATCGGCAGAAAATCGCGTAAAACCTCCCGGCGTACCACGCCGGGAGGTTTTTGCATTGCGTGCCGGTCACCCTCGGTGGATAATCGACCGACGCGAAGTCACGAATTCGAAGGTTCTTCTCCTTATATCTTTATAGGGGCATTCGGGGATTCGACGCCTGGTGTTCACCACCGGGGCGATCCCGTCCCGTGTCCCGCGCGTGTTCGTTCCGCCGTTCCGGAACGGTCCGGGAACCCGGACGGTGTTCCGCGCGTCCTTTTCCATAGCGGCACCGTGGGGCGCCGGGCCCGCCCGATCCGGGTACGGGAATCCCGGTTCCGGCCGCGGACCCGGTCGTGGGAGCATGGCTGACCCGATCGGGGAGATTCTGGGAGGAACGGGGCGTGCGGGTGAATCGCAAGGCGGTGCCGGTGCTGGCGCTCGCGGCCGTGCTGGTCTCCGCCTGCTCGAACACCCCGCCACCGCCGGTGGTGTCCTCGTCGGTCCCGCCCGCCTCGACCACCGGGAAGACGCCGTCGCAGATCGTCGTCGGGGTCGACGACGTGCTCGGCGGGTACAACCCGCACAACCTGGCCGACTCCTCGCAGGTCACGTCCGCGCTGTCGCAGCTGCTGCTGCCCTCGGTGTTCCGGCAGAAGGACGACGGCAGCACCCAGCTCGACAAGAACCTGATGAAGTCCGCCGAGGTGGTCTCCCAGCAGCCGTTCGTGGTCGCCTACGAGATCCGCCCGGACGCGTCCTGGTCCGACGGCGCCCCCATCGCCGCCGAGGACTTCGACTACCTGCGCACCCAGATGCGCGACCAGCCCGGCGTGATCGGGCCGGCGGGCTACCGGCAGATCACCGACCTGCAGTCCCGCGAAGGCGGCAAGCGCGTCGAGGTCACCTTCGCCAAGCCGTACCCCGGCTGGCAGACGCTGTTCTCCGACCTGCTGCCCGCCCACCTGCTCAAGGACGCGCCCGACGGCTGGCGCGGGGCCCTGGCCTCGAACTTCCCGGCCATCGCCGGCCCGTTCTCGATCAAGAGCCTCGACATCGCCCGCGGCGAGGTGATCCTCGAGCGCAACGAGCGCTACTGGGAAAAGCCCGCGGCGATCGACCGGATCGTGCTGCGCCGCTCGGACCAGAACACGCTGCTGGCCGCGCTGCAGAGCGGCAACGACCAGTTCGCGCTGGCCCGGACGACCGGCGACGAGCTCAAGCGGCTCGGCGACCTCGGCCCGGCGGTGCAGCTGCACACCGTGGCCCGGCCGCTGGTCGCCGACGTGCTGCTGCGCCCGGTCAGCGCGACGCTGCACGACACGCAGGTCCGTGCCGGGATCGCCGCGCTGATCGACCGGGGCAAGCTGATCACCGAAGGCGTCAACGGCGGCCCGTCGTCGCAGCTGCACGCCGACGCGCAGGTGACGGCCCCGTCGGTGAAGGGCTACACCGCGACCATCCCGCCCGGCCCGCCCACGGCGCCCGACGTCGCGAAGGCCGAGGAGTCCCTGAAGGCGGCCGGCTACGCCAAGACCGCGGGCACCTGGCGCAAGAACGGCAAGGCGCTCTCGCTGGTCATCGCTTCGCCGGGCACCCAGGAGCCGTACGCGACGATCGCCAAGGAGCTCACCAGCCAGCTCGTCGCGCAGGGCGTCGAGGTCAACGCGATCACGCCGCAGCCGCGCGACCTGTTCAGCGGCCTGCTCGCGATGCCGGTCGCCGCCGGGGTCCAGCAGCCGACCGGCGACTCGGCGGGCAGCGTCGGCATCGACATCGCGGTCGTGCCGCAGGCGGTCGGCGGCGACACGGCTTCGGTGCTCGCGTCGACCTTCGGCTGCCGTCCCGAGCAGACGGCGTCGGGGGCGGACCCGGCGAAACCCGTCGTTCCGGGCAATTCGGCGGGTTTCTGCGACCCGGCGCTGCAGCCGTCGATCGACGCGGTGCTGTCCGGGTCGACCCCGATCGCCGAAGCACTGACCACTCTTGAGCCTGAACTTTGGCGCCAGAACGTGGTGCTGCCGCTGTTCCAATTGGCTGACACCCTGGCGATCGGTTCGGGCATCTCGGGCGTAACCCCTGGTCCACCGATGGTGGGCCCGTTCGGGTCGGCGGTGAACTGGACTCGCGGCCCGAAGTAATCGCTCGGCTACGCATTCAGTACTACCGGGTGATCTTGACGCACGCCTTCGAGTGGGACCGGATGAATCCGTGAGGTAACCGTCGTATTTCTGGATGTCGGCTGGAAGTCACCCTTTGGTCACGATCGACCCTGAACTGGTGACTGTCGGTGCTTTTCCTTTCTAGCGTGCACCCGCAGTGCGCCAGTTGAGTGTCGCTTGGCGTGTCGTAGGCTCCGGCACCAAACCGGAGCGGTGTGGGTCCTTGTCACAATTCAAGGGCTCAGTGCTAGGAGGGCACACTTCATGAGGAGAACCAAAGCAGTCTCCGCCTTGTCGCTCGTCGCAGGCGCCTCGCTGCTGCTGAGTGCCTGCAGCGGTGGCGACTCGGGCTCGGGCAGCACCGACCAGAACGGGTCGTCGTCCGACGTCAAGTCGATGGCGGTCGGCAAGGCCGAGCAGGGTGACTCGTTCAAGCTCGCGGACGTCAAGGGCTGGGACGGCACGGTCACGGTCGGGATCGACGACGGGTACTCCGGGTACAACAACAACACCCCGGACACCAACAGCTCGTACAACACCTACATCTTGACCACTGTCCTCGAAGACTCGTTCGTCCTCGACGGCAACAACAAGGTGCTGCTCAACAAGGACATGTTCGACTCGGTCGACGTGACCTCCAAGGACCCGCAGGTCGTCACCTACAAGATCCGGCCCAACCTCAAGTGGTCGGACAACGAGGCGTTCGACTGCAAGGACCTGTACCTGAACTGGCTGTCGCAGAGCGGCCAGGCGAAGGGCACCGACGGCAAGAACCCGTTCAACGCCGCTTCGACCACCGGTTACGACAAGATCAAGACCGCCACCTGCAAGGACAACCTGACCTTCGAGACGGACTACAGCGAGCCGTACCTCGACTACAAGGGCCTGTTCAGCGGCGTCTCGATCCTGCCGGCGCACATCCTCGAGAAGCAGACCGGCATCCCGGACATCACCAAGCTGGCGCCGACCGGCGACCCGGCCCTGCTGTCCAAGGCCGGCGACTTCTGGACGAACAAGTGGAAGGGCTTCGACAAGGCCCTCATGCCGGCCTCCGGCCCGTACATGATCGACTCGTTCGACGCCAACCAGAAGTCCGTCACGCTCGTGAAGAACCCGAACTGGGCGGGCGGCAAGGGCGGCCCGGCCAAGATCGTGGTCCGCGCCATGGAAGACACCAAGGCCATGGCGACCGCGCTGCAGAACGGTGAGATCGACGTCGCGGCGTCGACCCAGCCGGACGCCACCGCGGCCACCACGATGAAGGGCCTCGCGGCGCAGGGCGTGACCTACGGTTCGGCCGCACAGCTGACCTACGAGCACCTCGACCTGCAGTTCAACCGCATGTTCAAGGACGACGCGCTCCGCAAGGCGTTCTTCGAGGTCGTCGACCGCAAGGCGATCACCGACAAGCTGCTCAAGGAAGTCCAGGCCGACGCGGCCCCGCTGAACTCGATCGTGTTCTTCCAGGGTGAAGAGGGCTACACCGACCTCTACGGCAGCAAGGCCGGCCTGGGTGCCGAGGCGGCGGCGAAGACGCTGACCGACGCGGGCTGGGCCAAGGGTGCCGACGGCATCTTCGCCAAGGGCGGCCAGCGGGCTTCGTTCAAGATCACGCACAACCAGAACGCCCGCCGCAGCCAGACCGTCGAGATCATCATCTCGCAGGCCAAGGCGGCCGGTATCGAGGTCAAGGACGAGACCGACGCCAACTTCCTCAAGGGTGGCCGCGTCTCGACCGGTGACTACGACATCGCGCTGTTCGGCTGGTCGTCGGCGCCGTTCAAGTCGCAGTCGCGGTCGATCTACGTCTGCCCGGACAAGGGTGGCGACCAGAACTACCAGAACCTCTGCGACCCGAAGATCGACGAGTCGTTCAACGCCGCGGTGAAGGCGACCGACGAGTCCGTCAAGACGCAGAGCTACCAGGCCGCCGACAAGGCGATCGCGGACAAGTACGCGACCATGCCGCTGTTCCAGACGCCGAGCATGTGGGCGTTCAAGGGCATCGACCGCGTGTACATGCAGTCCTACAACGGTGTCCTGTGGAACGCCGGCGAGTGGGAAAAGAAGTAAGCAGGGCCTAGCCCCGCAGCTTCTTTCCCCTCGTTCCAGATGACCTGGGAGGTACCGGGGCCCGGCCACGAGCCGGGCCCCGGTACCCACCGGAAGTAGCTGTTGACCGTAGGGTTACCCCCACTACGGTAGACAACCGGGTAGCGGTCCAGCGCACTTCTGAAGACCAGGCCCGGATGAGGAGCAGTTCGTTGAACCTGGTGATCTACATCCTTCGCCGTCTGGCGATATCGATTCCCGTCCTGCTGGTCGGGACCTTTTTGTCGTTCGTGATGGTCGCCGCCACCGGTGACCCGCTGGGCGAGCTCCGCAACAACCCGCAGCTGAGCAAGGACGCGATCGACGCGCTCTCCCACAAGCTCGGGCTGGACCAGGGCATCGTGCCGCGCTACTTCAGCTGGCTCGGGGACTTCCTGTCGGGTGACTGGGGCACGTCCATCGCGCAGGGCAACGCGCTGCAGCCGGTCGCGCCGAAGGTCCTGGCGGCGTTCGGCGTCACGTTCAAGCTGGTCGTCGGGGCCGAGATCCTCGCGCTGATCATCGGCATCATCGTCGGCGTGCTCGCCGCGGTGAAGCAGTACTCGATCGTCGACTACCTCGCCACGACGCTGGCCTTCCTGCTGTTCTCGATGCCGATCTTCTGCATCGCGATCGTGCTGAAGAACTACGCGATCGAGATCAACGGCTGGGTCCGGGACCTCGGCCTGCAGGACGTCCTCGGCAATCCATGGCTACGCACGACCAGCCCGGAACAGCTGAAAACGGACGGCGTCGGGGACTTCATAACGAGCACGATCGGTGCCTACCTGCTGCCGACGCTGTCGATCATGGCGATCAGCTTCGCCGCGTACAGCCGGTTCCAGCGGGCCTCGATGCTCGAAGTGATGAACTCCGACTACGTGCGCACCGCCCGGGCCAAGGGCCTCGCGAACGGCCGGGTCATCTTCCGGCACGCGTTCCGCAACGCCCTGATCCCCGTGACCACGCTGTTCTCGGTGAACTTCGGATCGGTCCTCGCCGGCGCGATCATCACCGAAACGGTGTTCAACTGGCACGGTATGGGCACGTTGCTGGTGGAAGCCGTCAACAAGAACGACACCCAGGTGATGATGGGCTGGCTCGTGGTCATCGCCACCAGCGTGATCGTCGCCAACCTGATCGCCGACCTGGTGTACGGCATCCTGGACCCGAGGATTCGCGTTGGCTGACTTGAACTCCCTTCTCGCGAGCGAAACCGCGACCAAGGACGGCACCCTCCCGCCGGAAGCGCTGCCGGAACCCCGGAGCCAGGGCAAGCTGGTGCTCCGGAAGTTCCTGCACCACAAGCTGGCGATGGCGTCGACCGCGGTGCTGGTGCTGATCATCCTGATCAGCATCATCCTGCCGATCTTCTGGAAGCACAGCTACGAGGACAGCTCCTTCCCGTCCTTCGCCAAGCCGAACGGCGACTTCCCGCTCGGCACCACGCAGGTCGGCAAGGACATGGTGTCGCAGATCCTGCGCGGCACCCAGTTCTCGCTGCTCATCGCGCTCACGGTGTCGATCCTGTCGACCGTGGTCGGCGTGGTGCTCGGCGCGCTGGCCGGCTACCTGCGCCGGTTCACCGACTCGGCGGTCTCGCGGGTGACGGACCTGTTCCTGATCATCCCGCAGATCGCCGCGGCGGCGATCCTGGCGAAGGTGTTCGGGAGCGGCTCCTGGTACATCGTCGCGCTGGTGCTGGCGGCGTTCGGCTGGATGCAGATCGCCCGGATCACCCGTGCCGAAGCGATGTCGCTGTCCCAGCGAGAGTTCGTCGACGCGGCTCGCGCTTCGGGTGCCGGCACGTTCCGGATCATCTTCAAGCACCTGGTGCCGAACATGGTCGGCAGCATCACGGTCAACGCGACCCTCGCGGTCGCGCAGGCCGTGCTGGCGGAAGCCGCGCTGTCGTTCATCGGCCTCGGTGTCCAGCTGCCGGACACCTCGCTCGGCCGCGTCATCCTGGAGAACTACGCCCAGCTGCAGACGCGGCCGGCGCTGTTCTTCGGGCCGTTCATCGTGCTCGTGCTGATTTCACTGACGATCAACTTCATCGGTGACGGTCTTCGCGACGCCTTCGACCCGCGACAGCGGAGAATGAAGGCCTGAACGCCGACGCGGGGGTGACCGGTTCCGGTCGCCCCCGCGTCCGTTTGCGCGGGGGATCGCCGGACCTGGGGGTTTCGGATGAATCTCGTGCTCTACGTGCTCCGCCGGCTGGCCATCTCCGTCCCGGTCCTGCTGCTCGGCACGTTCCTCTGCTTCGTCATGGTGGCCAACACGGGCGACCCGCTCGGTGAGATCCGGAACAAACCCGGGATCGATCTCCAGTCCATCGCCGACCTCGAACACAAGCTGGGCCTGGACCAGAGCGTCGTCGCGCGGTACTTCACCTGGCTCGGCCACTTCCTGACCGGCGACTGGGGCACCTCCATCGCCCAGGGCAACGCGCTCCAGCCGGTGGCGCCGAAGGTGCTGTCGGCCTTCAAGGTGACGCTCGAGCTCGTGCTGGCGGCGTCGATCCTGGCCCTGGTCTTCGGCGTGCTGGTCGGGGTCCTCGCCGCGGTCAAGCAGTACTCGATCTGGGACTACCTCGCGACGACGCTGGCGTTCCTGATGTTCTCGATGCCGATCTTCTGCATCGCCATCGTCCTCAAGGGCTACGCGATCCGCCTCAACGGCTGGGTGCGGCAGCTGGGTCTGGCCGACATCCTGGGCGACCCGTGGCTGCGCACGACGAGCCCGGAGAGCCTCTCGGCGACCGGCGTCGGCGACGCGCTCGCGAAGTACGTCGGCGCGTTCCTGCTGCCGACCCTGTCCATCATGGCCATCACGTTCGCCGCCTACAGCCGGTTCCAGCGGGCGTCGATGCTGGAGGTCCTGGGCGCCGACTACGTCCGCACGGCGCGCGCCAAGGGCGTCTCGAACGGCCGCGTGATCTGGCGGCACGCGTTCCGCAACGCGCTGATCCCGGTGATGACGCTGTTTTCGGTCAACTTCGGCGCCACGGTGACGGGCGCGATCATCACGGAGACGGTCTTCAACTGGCACGGCATGGGCACGCTGCTGGTGGAGGCGGTCAACAAGAATGATCCCCAGGTGCTGATGGGCTGGCTGGTGGTGATCGCGGCGAGCGTCGTGCTCGCGAACCTGGTGGCCGACCTGATGTACGGCATCCTGGATCCCCGCATCCGCGTGGGCTGAAAGCGCCCCAATGTGGCCTTGGGTGCGTTCAACGCACCGAAGGCCGCCTTGGGTGCGTTCAACGCACCGAAGGCCACATTGGGGCGCG
>NZ_JBFBBQ010000104.1:0-30901 GCF_040682775.1 Amycolatopsis sp. NPDC051106
GGCAACCTCATTCTGAGTCACCGCGTGCTCAAGACTGGACCTTAACCGCACATCGTGCGGCGCCACCAACCCTGACACTGAGACTCATTCAAGACGTCGCCCCCGGGCGCGAGCCAGTCTCGGGCGCCCGCGAACCGGCGCCGGCGGTCAGGTGACCGGCGCGATCGTCTCCCCCGCTACCGGTGGGCACGTCAGCAACCGGTGCGGCGAAGGCTCGCCCGTCCCCGGCGCGACCAGCGACGCCAACAGCCGCACCGCCGCCCGGCCCAGTGCCCTCCGCGGTACCTCGAACCCGCTGACCACCGGCCCCTCCACCCCCGCCGGGGGCCGCCCCAGGACGGCCAGCGAGACGTCGTCCGGTACCGAAACCTCCGCCGCGCGCAGCCCCTGCCAGATCGCCTGGAACACCGCGCCCGTGTCGGTCTCCTCCACCACCAGCGCCGTCACGCCGTCGTCGAGCCACCGGGTGATCGCCGCCGCGTCGAGGTCCGATCCGTCCGTGCGGACCACCGCGACCGACAGCCCCGCGTCGGCCGCGGCCGACCGCACTCCGCGCTCGCGGTCGCCCGACGACGGTGCGTCGTCCGGCTCGCGCAGGTACCGCACGCGCCGGTGGCCCGCCCGCGCGAGCCGCGTGATCACCTCCGCCGACGCCGACACGTAATCCGCGCCCACGTGCGGGATGCGGCCGCCCAGTTCCGTGCGGCGTCCGATGTGGACGATCGGGAACCCGGCGGCCAGCAGGTCGGCGATCGCGTCCACCGGGACGTGCCGGCCGAGGAACAGGCAGCCGTCGGCGAGCCGGGTGCGGCGGATCCGGTCCGGCGCCGCGCTGGACGCCGTGAACATGATCAGGTCCTTGCCGAGCGCCGCCGCCTCCGCTTCGACGCCGACCAGGATCGGGTAGTACACGTCGGCGATGTCCGGGAAAGCCGGGGTGAACGTGTACACCCCGAGCAGGTTGTTGTTCGCGGCCGCCAGCCGTGAAGACACCGGGTCGGGCACGTACCCCAGCCGCTCGGCCGCCTCCAGCACCCGCAGCCGCGTGCGTTCCGAGAGCCGGACTCCGGTGCGGTTGCCGCCCAGCACCACCGACACCGTCGCCTGCGAAACCCCGGCCACGCGGGCGATGTCGGCCTGCCGGACCCTGCCCATCGCCACCTCGCTCGGAGTCAGCCGATCCGGTTCAGCGTGCAAGCCGCCCCGAGCCCGGTCAATCGTTTTGCCCGAAACTCCAGCAAACCTGTCCCGACCGTACTAATACGTATTACTCCCTTGACCGCGCCAACGGACGCGTGGCACCGTCGCCGCATCGGAGACCTCGAAGGAGCGGTCATGACCCTCACCCGACGCGGCCTGCTGGCCGGCGCCGCCGCGCTCGGCGCGGGCGCGATGATCCCGGCCGCCGCCACCGCCGCGCCCGCCGGCTTCCCGGACTACCGGTACCAGCGGCTCGCCCTCGTCAAGAGCAAGCTGCGCTACAACCCGACCGGCGAGCTGATCTTCCCCTGCGTCCGCGGCACGAAGGGCCGCATTCCGAACGCGCTCGGCGCGTACTACCTCTACTACGCGCCGCACGACGCGCCGGGCGGGATCTGCCTGGCCTACGCGAACTCCCTCGACGAGGAGTTCACCGAGTACGCGGGCAACCCGATCATCAAGAACTCCTGGCCCGGCGAGTACTCCGTCAGCCACGTCTCCTCGCCGCACGCCCTGTGGAACGACGACGTCAACCGGATCTACCTCTACTTCCACGGCGAAAACACCGTCACGCGCCTCGCCAGCTCCGCCGACGGTATCCACTTCACCTACGAGAAGGAGGTCCTGTCCACGCGCCTCCAGCCCGCCGGCACGACCGAGACGTCCTACGCGCGCGTGTTCCGCCAGGACCTCCCGGCGAAGAACGCCCGCTACGTCATGGTGTTCATGCTCAACAACACGACGAACCACCGCGACATCGGCTGGGGCTGGTCACCCGACGCGCTGAACTGGACGTTCTCGCAGACCCCGCTCGTGCGCCACACCGACGTCGGCGCGAACGACATCGGCGGCCCGCACCTGCTGTACCGCAACAACAGCACGTACGTCGTCTACAACACCGACATCGCGCACGGCGGGAGGCTGATGATCACCGAGGTCGGCAACGACTTTTCGAAGCGCACCCACCTCGGCGTCTTCCACACGCCGCTCGCCGGCGCCCCGGACAACGGCCGGTCGGCGGCGCCCAGCTTCGGCACCTACCAGGGCCGCGAATACATGATCTACGAGGCCGGGGAACGGCTCGCCGGGAACATCGCCATCGCCCGCGCGGTCTGAACCGGGTGGCAGGATGCGGCCATGCGCTCCCTGCCCCTCGACGGCGTCACGGTCGTGTCCTGCGAACAGGCGGTCGCCGCGCCGCTGGCCACCCGGCACCTGGCCGACCTCGGCGCCCGGGTGCTCAAGATCGAGCGGCCGGGCAGTGGCGACTTCGCCCGCGCGTACGACGAGACCGTGCACGGCCAGTCCAGCCACTTCGTGTGGCTGAACCGGTCCAAGGAGAGCGTCACCCTCGACCTCAAGAGCGACGCGGCGGCGCCGGTCATGGCCGCGCTGCTGGACCGGGCCAACGTGTTCGTGCAGAACTTCGCGCCCGGCGTCGCGGAGCGGCTGGGCCTCGGAGCAGCCGAGCTGCGCGCCACGCGGCCGCGGCTGATCACGTGCTCGGTGTCGGGTTACGGCTCGAGCGGGCCGTACCGCGACGCGAAGGCGTACGACCTGCTCATCCAGTCCGAAGCCGGCCTGGTCTCGGTGACGGGATCCGAGACCGAGCCGGCCAAGAGCGGCATCCCGGCGGCGGACATCGGCGCCGGGATGTACGCGTTCTCCGGCATCCTCTCCGCGCTCTACGACCGCGAGCGCACCGGGCAGGGCACCGAGCTGGCGGTCAGCCTCTTCGACTCCCTCGTCGAGTGGATGGGGTTCCCGCTCTACTACGCCGGCTACGGCGGCACGCCCCCGCCGCGCACCGGCACGAGCCACCCGGCGATCGCGCCCTACGGCACCTTCGCCGCCGGCGACGGGACCGAGCTGGTGCTGGCGGTGCAGAACGACCGGGAGTGGGCGGCGTTCTGCGAGCACGCCGCCGAGCGGCCGGAGTGGGTCACCGACGAGCGGTTCGCCACCGGCAGCGCCCGCGTCACCCATCGCGCGGCCCTGGAGCGTGAGATCGACGCGATCTTCGCGAAGCTGACGGGCGCCGAACTGGAGGAGCGGCTGCGCCAGGGCCGGATCGCGCACGCGCGCCGCCGCGAGCTGCCCGACGTCCTGGCCCACCCGCAGCTGACGGAACGCGATCGCTTCGCGGACGTCTCGACGCCCGGTGGGCCGATCCGGGCCACGCTGCCGCCGATCACGGTGCCCGGCCGGGAGCCGCGGATGGATCCGGTACCGGCCCTGGGCGAGCACACCGACGCGGTGCTGGCGGAGTTCGGCTTCGACGCGGAAGCGTTGCGGCGTCAAGGCGTCGTGTAACCCAGGATCCGCCGGGCGCGGTCCAGCACCGGCTTGTCCACCATCCGCCCGTCCACAGTGGACGCCGACTCTCCCGCCGTGAGCACGCTTCGGGCCCATTCCCGCTCGGCGGCCGTCGGCGCGAAGCCCGCGCGGACCGGCGCGATCTGGCGCGGGTGGACGCACAGCTTGCCGCCGAACCCCATGCGGCGCGCGTAGCGGACGTCGGCCTCGAGCGCTTCGTCGTCGCGCAGGTCCGTGGTGACGCCGTCCACCGGCGGCGCCAGCCCCGCGGCCGCCGAGGCGAACACCAGCCGCGAGCGCGCGTAGGCGAACGGCTCGCGGTCCTCGGGCGCGACGCCGAGCTCGGCGGCCAGGTCGACGCTGCCGAACGCCAGGCGCGTCACCGACGGGACGGCGGCCAGCTCCCCGGCGCGTTCGACGCCCCGCGCGGTCTCGACGAGGGCCACGACCTCGCGGAACCCGGCGAGCACTTCGGGCGCCTCGGCCTTCGGCACGACCACGGGGACACCTCGGGAAGTCACCAGGGCGGCGTCGGCGGCGAACCAGGGCGTGCCCGGGGCGTTGATCCGGACGGCGGCTTCGTTGTCCTGGAGCCAGGTTTCGACGTGGGCGCGCGCGGAGTCCTTGTCTCCCGGGGCGACGGCGTCTTCGAGGTCCAGGATCACGACGTCGGCGCCACTGGCCACGGCCTTGCCGAAGCGGTCGGGACGGTCGCCGGGCACGAACAGGAACGTGGTCGCGGGCACGGCCTCAGCGTAATGCTCTGATGAAGGTGTTCCTGACGGGCGGCTCCGGGTACGTCGGGCCGTCCGACGGTCGAGGCGCTCCGGCAGCACGGTCACGAGGTGAGCGCTCTGGCGCGCAGCGACGCTCCGGCGCGGGTGCTCACCGGCCTGGGCGCGACCCCGGTCTCCGGCGAGCTGACCGACACGGAGGTCCTGCGCGAGGCCGCCGCGGCGGCCGACGGGGTGATCCACCTCGGCCAGCACTACGGCGACGGCGGGCGTCGTCGACGAGGAGGCGCCGCAGAATCCACCGGCGATCACGGCATGGCGCCGGGCGAACGAGGAACGCGTGCTGTCCCACGGCGGGCACCCGGTGCTCGTCATGCCGGGCCAGGTCTACGGCCTCGGCGGCGGGCTCATCGAAACGCTCTTCCGCGCACCGGTGCCCCTGATCGGGGACGGCGCCACTGGGCACTCGTCCACGCTTTCGACATCGCCGAGCTGCACGCGCTCGCCCTCCGGGCGCCGGCGAAGTCGGTGTACGCCGGGGTGAGCGGGCAGAACGTGCCGCTCGCGGACATCGTCTCAGTGCTCGCGGCCGGGGGTCCGATCACTCGTCTCACCCTCGCCGAGGCCGTGGCGCGGATGGGCCCGATCGCGGAGGCGTTCGCGCTGGACCAGCAGCTGACGCCGGCCCGGGCGCAGCGCGAGCTGGGCTGGACGCCCCGGCACCTGGACGCACTGAGGGAGCTGCGCGGGTAAGGGCTCGGGCCGGCGCGGACGGCGTGATCACCCGATGCCGCGGCGGTCCCCTCAGGACGAACGTGGGGTTCCTCGGAGGACTAGGTGAGGAACGACATGCGAGGCGACTGGATCTACGACTGGGTACGGGTGGAGATGGAATACCGTGCGGGACCGCCGCCGGTCCACCGCAGGCGCGAGGTACGGCCGGCGCCGCGCCATTGGGCGGCACTGTGGGCGGGGTTGTTCGCGGGACACCGGGCCGAGGTGAGGCACGAGAGCCCCGCGGCAGGCTGCTGAAAGCCACCTCGCCGGGACCCGGCCAAAGCGCAACAACCCCAGGGCCGGTCGGCGCTGCTCCCCAACGTCTTGAATGAGTCATTCAGGTCGTCCGAAGACCTGAATGACTCATTCAAGACCATCCGGCACCGCAACCCCGGCGACCGACCGCGCTCAGAGGTCGAGCAGTCCGCTGCGAGCGCGCTCGAGGTGGTCCCGCATCTCGGCCTCCGCGCTCGCCGGATCGCCCGAAGCGATCGCCGTCAGCAGCCGCCGGTGTTCCGCCGCCAGCTCGGCCGGGTCCGGGTACGACCCCCGCAACCGGGCCAGGCACAGCTGCATCTCCTCCTGCAGCGGCGGGTAGATTCTGCTCAGCCGGACACTGCCCGCCGCGTCGACGAGGGCCAGGTGGAACGCCGTGTGCGCCTCCACCCGCTCGCTCCAGCCCGCCCCCGGCGGCAGCGCTTCCAGCGCCGACAACGCTGCCCACACGCCGTCCAGGGAACGCCCGGCGACCAGCCGCACCGCCGTCAGCTCCAACGGCAGCCGCACCGTGAACAGGTCCCGGACGTCGGCGGACGTCATGACCGGCACCCGCAACGATCGGCCGTCGGACCGCTCCACCAGGTGCCGCGCGACCAGTTCCTGCAACGCCGACCGCACCGTCGGGCGCGCCACCCCGAACGTCGTCGCCAGGCCCTGCTCCGTCAGCGGCGACCCCGGCGCGAGCGAGCCGCTGAGGATCTGGCGGCGCACCTCCGCCACCAGCGCGTCGCGGGTGTTCGTCGTCTGCAGCACCATCAGGACGCGTGCACCCGCTCCACCGTCTCGACCAGGCCGTCCAGACCGGGCAGCACCGCGTCGGCGATCGAGGGGTCGCTCGGGTCTGCGTGCCGGTTGATCCAGACCCGCCGGATGTCGAGCGCCTGCGCCGGCACCATGTCGTGGAAGTGGCTCTGCGCGATGTGGACCCAATTCTCGCGCGAAGCGCCGAAGGACGAAGCGAACCGCGTGAAGTGCGCGTGCCCGGGCTTGTACGAACCGACGTCCTCGGCGGTGACGGTCGCGTCGACCGGCACGACGAGCCGCCGCTGGGTCTCGCCGATCAGGTCGCGGTCGCAGTTCGTCAGCAACGCGATCCGCCAGCCCGCTTCGCGCAACGCCGTGAGCGCCGGGCGGACGTCGGGGAACACCGGCCAGTACGGCAGCCCGGTCCCGAGCACGGACGCGTCGTCGGGCACCAGTTCGACGGCGGCTTCGGCCGCGGTCCGCCGCAGCGACTCCGCGAGCACCTCCCGGTACCGCCGCACCGGCTGCTCGGCCTGCACCTGCGGTTCGATCCGGTTGTAGACCTCCAGCAGCTCCGCACCCCGGCCCGGGAACAGCAGCTCGATCCCGGTGGCGATGCCGTGACGCCAGTCCACCAGGGTGCCGAAACAGTCGAACGTCGCCCAGCGAGTCATACCGTCAGTCTGATATACGGTTATACCGAAAGCAAGATCTCCGCGAACGAGAAGACGAGCGGCGACCGCCGCGCGGCGACCCACGCCAGGCACACCTCGTTCGGCGGCAGGTCCTCGACCGGCCGCAGCGCCACCGCCGAGGCCAGCAGTTGACGGCCCGCCTCGGTCAGCGAAGTGGACCGCTTGTCCCGCACGAACAGCTGAGCGCGCAGCTCATCTTCGAGCGCCCGGATCTGCCGCGAGAGCACCGGCTATGCAGCCGCGCGGCGGCGCGGCCGAGGTGCAGTACCGCAGCTTGCGCAGATCGACGTCCACTCGATCCTCCCTGAGACCTCCAGGGTATTACCCGTGCACCGGCGGCTTCAGCTGATCCGGCAGGCGGAGTTCAGCCGGCGAACCGGCCCACCGCCACGAACGCCGCCAGCACCAGCAGCACGACGTTCATCGGCAGCGCCTTGGTCTCCTTGCGCCGTGCGTGCACGATGATCGCACCGATCTGGATCACCGCCAGTCCGGTGGCGGCCAGCGGGGTGAGCACCGGCGCGATGTCGAGGGCCTGCGGCAGGATCAGCCCGATCGCGCCGAGGATCTCCACGGCGCCGATCCCCTTCACCGCCGCCGCGGAGAAGTCCGCCGTCCACCCCATGTTGGGGTTCTCCAGCAGCTTCTCCCGCGGCGTGGCGAGCTTCATTCCCCCGGCGAAGACGTACAGAGCTGCCTGAAAACCCGCAGCGATCCACAGGGCGATGTCCACAGTCACTCCCGGTCCGGAAAGGTGGCCGAACACCACCTCGATTTCCGGAGGTTACTCCTCAACTTGGCTGGACCGTGACCGACTGTCCCGGCCGCAGGGTGATCGTGCGGCGCCAGCCACCGGCGCGCACCTCGGTCCGGGTCCCGCCGACGCTCCGGACCACCGCCCGCGTCACCTTCCCGTCGCGCCAGGACAGGTCGACCTCGAACCCGCCGCGCGCGCCGATGCCGGTCACGCGGCCGGACCGGGCCCACGCCGAGGGCAGTGCGGGCAGCAGTTCCAGGACGCCCGGCCGCGAGTAGACGAGCATCTCCACCATCGCCGCCGGCGCGCCGAGGTTCGCGTCGATCTGGAAGATCGTGTAGCTGCCCTGGCTGTACATGTCGAAGAAGTTCGGCGCGGTGCCGTTCCCGTTGGCCACCGACGGCCGCAGGACCGTGAGCAGAAGCTGGTATGCCTTGTCGGCGTCCTTCAGCCGGGCCCAGCACGCCGAGCGCCACGCGCACGCCCAGCCGAAGCTGTCCATCCCGCGGGCGATCAGCAGCTCACGCACGCCGGCCAGCAGTTCGGGCGGCGAGGTGTCCGCGGCGATCCGGTCGCCGGGGAAGAAGCCGATCAGCGGGGACAGGTGCCGGTGCGTGGTCTCGCCGAGGTTGTCCGGCGACATCCACTCTTCGAGCCAGCCGGTCGTGGGGCTCACCTTCGGCAGGTAGAGCTTCTTCTGCAGCCCGGCGATCCGGTCGCCGTACGCGCGATCCCGGCCCAGGACGGCGACGGCTTCGCGGTAGTGCTCGAACAGGTCCCAGACGATCTCTTGCGAGTAGGTGTTCCCGCGCGTGTCCTGCGGGCCGTGCTCGGGCGACCAGTCGTGGTCGTCGACGAGCACCTCGCGGCCGTCGACCGTCATCGGGACCAGCCGCGCCTCCCAGAACTCGGCCGCCCCCTTGAGCAGCGGGTAGATCCGCGCGAGGTACGCCTTGTCCTGGGTGAACGCGTAGTGGTCCCACAGCGAGTTGCACAGCCACGCGTTGCCGGCGGGGTGCCACCACCAGCCGGAGCCGCCGTAGATGTTGGTCGAGAACGCGACCGCCCAGCCGCCGATCTTGCCGCTGGTGTTCCGGAACCGGTTGCGCGGGTCGTTGAACAGCCGTTTCGTGCTGTCCGTCCACACGGGAAGCTGCGCGAGGCAGTAGTCGGCCAGGGCAGTGAAGCTCCCGGGCAGGGCCGCGCGGTCGGCCAGCCAGTAGTTCATCTGGACGTTGATGTCGGTGTGGTAGTCGCTCATCCAGTCCGGCGTGTTGTTGTTCTGCCACAACCCCTGCAGGCCCATCGGCAGCCCGTCGCGCGAGCCGGTGATAGTCAGGTACCGCCCGAACTGCAGGTAGCTCGCCTCCAGCTCGGGGTCGGGCGTGGCCGGGTCGTCGTGGCGGGCCAGCAACCGCGACCACGAGTCCAGGGCCCGCTTCGCCGGCGGCGACTGTCCCAGGTCGACGGTCATCCGGTCGTAGAGCCGCCGGTAGTCGTCGACGTGCGTGCCCAGCAGCGCCCCTCCCCCGGCACGCAGGGCCTTCGACGCCTTCTGCTTCGCCAGCGCCAGGGGGTCGAGCGACGCGTCGAGGTACTTCCGGGCCGCGTCGGGTACGTAGTTCGTCCCGCCGCTGAGCACGATGACGACTTCGCGGCTCCCGCTGAAAGTCACACCCCCGGCGGCCGTGCACGCGTACTTCAGGCCGTTGTCGAAGGTGCCGGTGAACGCCGCCGGGCCCGACATCGTCTCGCCGCGCGTCGGTTCCAGCGAGACCGACCCGGTGACGGGCCCGCCGCTGAGCCGGATCACCACGACGTCGTCGGGGTGGCTCGCGAAGTACTCGCGCCGGTACCGCACCCCCTGGTGCCGGTAGGTGATCACGACCAGGCCGTTGCTGAGGTCGAGCGTGCGGCGGTAGTCCGTCACGCCGGTGTGCGCGGGCACCGAGATCCGCACCTTCGCCAGCAGGCCGAGGGTGCCGAACTTCTCGCGCTCGTACGGGAACTGGCCGTCGTCCTCGAGGACCTGGTTGGCGCCGCCGGTCCACAGTGACGCGTCGGCCAGGTACAGGAAGTCGGCGGCCGGGTCACCGCCGACCAGGGCACCGATCCGACCATTGCCGATCGGCAGGCCCTGCTCGATGATCTTGTCCTCGGCCGCGGGAGCCGGGTACCACAGCGTCGTCGCCCGGCCGTCGGGAACGAGCTCCGCGTCCACTGGACGAACGACGTCTGCGTTTGCTGTGAAAGGAGGAACGCCGCTGAGGGCGACTCCGGCGCCGACCGCGCCACCGAGCTTGAGGAAGGTGCGACGAGAGGGAGGGTTCGACATGTCGGATCCGTTCGGCGTTGACGGCGGGGACCGGCGTGCAGCCCGCCAAACATATGACCTATCCGGATCCGGGGTCAAGATTCTTCGGAATTATTCCGAATACATCCGCGTGGTCAGCGCTTCCGGTAGCGCAGCAGACCCGCGTCGGCCTGCCCGGCCAGGTACTGCCCGAAGGTGATCGTGCCGTCGAGGTGCCCGGGTGCCAGGTGACCGCCGCTCGCGTAGGCCCGGAACGTCTCGCCGGGCACGCTCACCGGCACGATCCGCCGCCGCCGTCCGCTCGCCTCGGCGACCGCCTGGGCCAGCTCGGCCGCGGCGAGGATCTCGGGACCGCCGAAGTCGGGCACCCGCCCGGCCGGATCGCCCAGCGCCAGGTCCGCGAGCCGCCCGGCGACGTCCCGGACGTCCACCGGCTGGAACGAAAGCCGCGGAACGGGCAGCACCGGCAGCCGGGACGCGCCGGCGAACAGCGTCCGGACCAGGGCGTGGAACTGCGTGGCCCGCTGGATCGTGTACGGCAGCCCGGAGGAGGCGAGGAACTCCTCCGTTTCGAGCTTCGCCCGGTAGTACCCGAGCGGGACGCGGTCGACGCCGACGATCGAGACGTAGACCAGGTGCGGGACGCCGGCCCAGCGCGCCGCTTCGACCAGCGTGCGCGCGAAGTCGGTCTCCCGGCCGAAGAAGTCGGTGGCGCAGTGGACGACGACGTCCACCCCGGCCACCGCGCTGTCGACGCCCCGCCCGGTCCGCAGGTCACCCGGGACGACGTCCGGACCCGCCCGGCGGCTGAGCACGCGGACCTCCTCCCCCGCCGCGCGCAGCCGTTCGACGACCACGCTGCCGAGCTGTCCGGTACCACCGGTGACCAGGATTCGCACGAGCCCGCCTCCCGCTCTGAAGCCGTCAAGGCCACCTTACGGGCGACAGACACCCGCGAGGTGGCCTTGACGGCTTTCGTCGGTCAGCTGCGGTTGATCGTGAACGTGGACGTCGTGTTGCGGATGTCCTGGTCGTTGTCGCTCAGCGTCAGCCCCGTGAAGGTCGCCGAGCCGACGGCCGGGCCCTGACCCGGTTCCGGCAGCTCGTTGGCCCAGATGCCGATCCCCGACTTGGCGTCGAACGCGTCACCGCTGCGGTGCGCGCCGGTGATCGACACGTTCGTCAGCACGGTGTCCTCGACCGGGTGCTCCGGACCGCCGTTGTACTTGGTCTGGAACATGATCCCGCTGTAGGTCGGGCTCTGGATGTCCACATCGGACACGCGGATGCCGCGGAACTCCTTGGACGCGGAGAACAGCCAGATCGCCGGGAACGTCTGCTGGCCCCAGAAGTGACCACCGTCCCGGACGAGCGAGGCGTTCTGGACCGTCGTCGGCTGCGGCCCGAACCCGAGGAACGGGTAGCCGAAGTCGAGCGAGCTGATCGTGATCGCCGAATAGGTCAGCGTGTCCGCGATGTAGAGGTTCCGGAAGGTGTTGTTGTACCCGCCGTAGACCGCCAGCCCGGCCGCGCGCCACGGAGTGAGCGAGGTCAGGTTCTCGAACACGTTGTCGTACTGGTTGCCCGGGTTGAGGTCCGTGGCGGCGAACAGCGCGAAGCTGTCGTCCCCGGTGGACCGGGCCTCGATGTTGGTGACGTGGTTGCCGGTGCTCCCGTTCGTGAGGTTGACGCCGTCGGCGAAGGTGTCGCGGATCCGGGAGTTCTTGATCGTGGTGTTGTCCACGTTGGTGCCCCACACCATCACCACCTGGTGCTCCACCCAGATGTTGTCGATCGTCAGGTTGGCGACGTTCGTCAGGTTGAACACCTTGCCGGGGCCGTCGATGCGGGAGGTGTAGTTCCCGAACACCGCGAACCCGCTGAAGGTCGAGCCGTTGGCGCTCGACTGCACGTCGATGCCGATGTCGGTGTTCTCCTGACCTGACGGCGCGGAGAACTTCGTGAACCACGGCCCGGCGCCGGTGACCGTCACGGCCTTGCCGTAGACGTTCAGCTTGCTCGACAGCGGGTAGTTCCCGGCCGGCAGGTAGACCCCGGTGAGGGTGGCGTCCTGCCGGACCTTGTCGAGCGCGCTCTGCACGTCCTGCTGCGTGAACCCGGTGGGCACCGCGAAGTGCGCCGGGTCCGGGTTGGCGGTCGCGGTGGCCTGCTCGAAGTTCACGAAGTCGATCGCGTAGTTCGTGCTGTTGGCCGCGTCCTTCTGCAGCTTGATCTTGTGCCCGGCGGGCACGGTCGTGCCGAGCATCGCACTGGCCTCGTCGTAGATGTGGCGCGGCCCGGCGCCCGGCGAGTTGCCCGGGCCGGTTTCGGCGCCGTAGAGCCACGCGTAGTGCGAGGTCAGGTCGATGGCCTTGAGGAACGTGCCGTCGACGTAGACGTTCAGCGTCGAGTTCTGCCCGCCACCGCCCGCGGAGTCCGGGATGGAGAACCGCGTGACCAGGGTGTTGGTCGACGCGCGGGTCGTGAACTCCACCGACGAGCCGGTCGAGTTCAGCGTCACGGCCTTGCGGCCCGACGCCTCGCCCGCGAGGTCGCCGATCGTGCGGTTCGGGCCGACCACGGACGCGCCGCCCGCGACGACGCCGTCTTCGGCCTCGTACATGTCGTAGGGCATGTTCGCGCCCCGGCCGACGAACAGCGCCTGACTGCTGGTGTTGTTGGCCTGCTTGACCGGCAGCTCGTTCGCGTCGTTCGCGACGACCGTCTTGACCGTGTAGCGGCCGTTGGCGGCGGTCCAGGTGCCGACGGTCACCGGCGCCGCGGTGGCCCCGGCGGCGATGGCGCCCGTGTACGTCCCGCTCAGCGTCTTGACGACGGTGCCGTTCTGGTCGGCGATCGTCACCGTGACGCCGTGGGCGCCACCCGCGCTCGCCACGGTGCCCTGGTTGCGCAGGGTCGTGGTGAACGTGACCGTGTTGCCCGCGGACGGGTTGTTCGGCGACCACGCGGTGGCCGCGACGAGGTCGGAGCTCGGCACCGGGCTGACGACCAGCGCCGTCGAACCGGTGTAGGAGTTGTTGGCTTCGTTCTGCTCGAGGACGGCGTTGGCTTCGTCGACCTTCGCGGTCAGCTGGTAGCTGCCCGCGTCCCGGGTGCCGATGTTCGCCGACACCGTCGCCGACGCGCCGGCGGCGAGCGCGCCGACGTTCGCGGTGCCGACCTTGGTCGTGCCGAGGTAGAGGTTCACGTTCGTGGCGCCCGAGGCCGCCGTCCCGGCGTTGCGGACGGTCGCCGACGCGGTGATCGCGTCGGTCTCGACGGGGTTCTGCGGCGACCAGGACACACCCGAGATCGTCAGGTCGGGGTTCGGCGCGGGAACGCCGAAGACCTGGAACTCCGCGGCCTGCCCGCCGCCGGCGCCGGAGTTGGCCGTGACGCGCAGGCGGACGTCGGCGGCGCGGCCGCTCAGCGGGATCGTCACGGTGTTCCCGGACGACGGGCTGAAGCTGTAGGTCTGCGCGGCCGACAGCGTGGTGAACGCGCTCGAAGCCTGGTCACGGCCTTCGACCGCGATCGTCTGGGTCCGCGGGCCCCACGAGGCGTCGGGGTTGAGCTTCACGACGACCTGGTTCAGGTCGGCGTTCGCACCGAGCGCGACGGTCAGCAGGTTCGGGTAGGTCCCGCCGCCGCCCTCCCAGTACGTGCTGGTCGAGTTGTCGTTGGCGTTGGCCGCGACGAAGGTGAACTCCGTCGACGACGCCGTGATCGGCTTGCCCGGCGCCAGGTTCGTGCCGGCCTGGGTGCCGGTGCGGGTCACGGTGTTGCTGTTCCCCGACTGGTTTCCCGCGGCGTCCTTCGCGCGGACGTAATAGGCGACGGTCGTACCGTCCGGCTGGCTGTCGGTGTAGGTCAGGACGGTTCCGGCGACGCTGCCGCGGAGCTGGCCGTTGGCGTAGACGTCGTAGCCGGCGATCCCGGTGTTGTCGGTCGAGGCCGACCAGGTGAGCCGGATCTGGCCGCTCGCCGGCTGCGTGTAGGCGAGGTTGCCGGGCGCGGACGGCGGCTGCGTGTCCCCGCCGGCCGGGCCGTGCACCTCGAACTCCGCCAGCTGCGCGGCGGGCCAGCCGGTGTTGGCCGTGACGTTCAGCCGGACGTACCGGGAGTTCCCGGTGACGTCCACGGTCACGGTGTTGCCGGTGGCGGGGTCGAACCGGTAGCCCGCCGACGGCTTCAGGTCGCTGAAGCCGGTGCCGTTCGTGCTGCCCTGCACGCTGAACGTCTCGGTGCGGGCCTCCCAGCCGGCCGGCAGCTTGAGCACGAGCTGGGTGACGTTCGTGGCCGCGCCGAGGTCGGCCTGGACCCACTGCGGGAACTGGTTGTTGGTGCTCTCCCAGTAGGTGGCCTGGTTCCCGTCGCCGACGTTCGACACGGGGTAGCCGGCGACCTGGCTGCTCGCGGTGTAGGTCGCGGCGGCGGCTTGGGCGGCGGGCTGGACGGCCGGCGTGGCCGCGAGAACGGCCGGGGCGCCGCTCGCGGCCACGGCGGGTGCGGCGAGGAGGAGGGACAGGGCGGCGTAGGTCGCCGCGCGCGACAGAAGTCGCTTCGTTCTCATGGGTTTCCTCTGATCCGGGGAGGGAGGGGAGACGACTCGAGCTCGCACGTCCCGTGGGCGGCAGGACGGCGGAAACCGGGGGAACGGGGACACGCGGGCAGGTCCGGGGGCGCGCGCGGGCAGCACGGGACAGCCGTCATGGGCACCTCTTCGTCGAGGAGCTGGGCGGGATCTTCCTGCCAACTGCCGCAATTTCTCGCGCCGTTGTCAGGTTCTTGCACTGATTCGTTCAAGAGTTACAGTGACGGTCGTCTCAAGTCAACGCCCAAAAGCCGTGAAGGCCTCCTTCACGGCCTTGAGAGCCGGTAAGGAGGCCTTCACGGCTTGGGAGTCCGAAGAACGTCAGCGCACGGCGCCGAGCCGGATCGCGTGCGTGCCCGGGGCGTTGACCGGCTCGCCGCAGTGGGCGCAGACGGTCGCCGGTTCGAGCACTTCGCCGCAGGCGTGGCGCCACAGCGTGGGCGGTTCGCCCTGGTGGACGTACTTGTCGCCCCAGGCCATCAGGCCGAGCAGGATCGGCTGCAGCGCGCGGCCGGCCTCGGTCGGGTAGTACTCGTGGCGCGGCGGGTGGGCCTCGTACTGGACCTTCTCGAGCACCCCCGCGTCGACGAGCTTGCGCAGCCGCGCGGCCAGGATGTCGCGGCTGGCGCCGGTGTTCTCGGCGATCTGGTTGAAGCGCCGCTCCCCCAGCATGATCTCGCGCAGCGCGAGCAGGCTCCAGCGTTCGCCGACGACCTCCAGGGCCTCGGCGACCGAACACTCCCGACCACGCCGGACCATGCCACCTCCCATGGGGATGAAAATCCAACCTAGCACGTCCATCGAGTGTGACCTGGCGACTGTGACATGCAGAACGCGCGAGTTGTGGAATCCAACTTACCCGGCGTATACCGAACACATCCCCGATCTGCGAGGAGGCAGACGCCATGACGGACGCGGTGATCGTCGACGCGGTACGGACCCCGATCGGCAAGGGCAAGCCGAACGGAACGCTCGCCGGGGTGCACCCGGTCGACCTGCACGCCCACGCGCTCCGCTCGCTCGTCGAGCGCACCGGCGTCGACCCGGCCCGGATCGACGACGTGATCAGCGGCGCGGTCGGCCAGATCGGCGAGCAAAGCATGAACACCGCCCGCTGGGCCGCGCTGGCGGCGGGCCTGCCGGAGTCGGTGCCGGCCGTGACCGTCGACCGGCAGTGCGGCAGCAGCCAGCAGGCCGTCCACTTCGCCGCACAGGGGGTCATCGCCGGCGCGTACGACGTCGTGATCGCTTCCGGTGTCGAGTCGATGAGCCGGGTGCCGATGGGCAGCCAGGTGGCCGGGCGCGACCCGTTCGGCACGCAGGTCGCCGCGCGCTACCCGGACGGCCTGGTGCCGCAGGGCATCAGCGCGGAGCTGATCGCCGCGAAGTGGGGCTTCGGCCGCGCGCAGCTGGACGAGTTCTCCGCCGAAAGCCACCAGCGGGCCGCGAAGGCGTGGACGGATGGGAAGTTCGCCGGCGAGGTCGCGCCGCTCAAGGCGCCCGGCACCGACGGCGTGCTCGTCGACGTCACGACCGACGAGACGGTCCGGCCGGGCACCACGCCGGAGATCCTCGCCGGGTTGAAGCCCGCGTTCCGGGCGGACGTCTGGGAGCAGCGGTTCCCGGACCTCGGCTGGCACGTCACGGCGGGCAACTCCTCGCCGATCAACGACGGCGCCGCCGCGCTGATGATCACCAGTTCGGAGACGGCGAAGGCACTCGGACTCCGTCCGCGTGCCCGGATCCACAGCTTCGCCGTCGCGGGCGACGACCCGCTGTACATGCTGACCGGCGTCATCCCGGCCACCCGCAAGGTCCTGGCCCGCGCGGGACTTTCGGTGGGTGACATCGACGCGTTCGAGGTCAACGAGGCGTTCGCGAGCGTCGTGCTCGCCTGGCAGGCCGAGATCGGCGCCGACCTCGCGAAGGTCAACGTCAACGGCGGCGCGATCGCGCTCGGCCACCCGCTCGGCGGCAGCGGCGCGCGCCTGGCGACCACGCTGCTGTCGGTGCTGGAGCAGACCGGCGGCCGCTACGGCCTGCAGACGATGTGCGAGGCGGGCGGCCTCGCCAACGCGACGATCATCGAGCGCCTGGACTGACGCGCCAGATACGCCCGCAGCGCCGCCACGGCTCTCCCGGGATCCGTGGCGGCGACGGGGAAGGCTTCATCGAAGCCCAGCGCCAGGAGTTCCGCGCGCGTGCCGGCCAGCCGGCCACCGAGCACCACGGGCAGCCCGGCCAGCGCGGGATCGGCACGGACGCGACGGAGTACATCCACACCCGTAGCGCCGTGCGCGGTGGACAGCACCAAGCAGTCCGGCCGCTCACGGCGGCAAGCACCGACCGCTTCGGCCGCCACACACACGGCGTGGCCTTCGCGTTCCAGCACCACTCGGAGCGCGACCAGGCTCCACGCGGCTTCGTCCACCCCGGACAGCACGATCTTCACTCCGGTCAGATCCGCGAACCCGCCCGGAAATACGTCAGTCGGGTTCGGGCGGTTCCTCGACGCCGTCGCGGTCGGCCCACTCCAGCAGCGGGTCCAGCGAGAACACGGCCTTGTCGATGCCGGCGTGGAGGTCGCCCAGTTCGGCGAAGCGGGCCGGGACGGTGGCGATGGTGAAGTCGCCGGGCTCGACGTCGTCGATCTCCTCCCAGCGGATCGGCGTCGACACCGTGCCTTCCGGGTTGCCGCGCACGGAGTACGCGCTCGCGATCGTGTGGTCGCGCGCGTTCTGGTTGTAGTCGACGAAGAGGGTGCGCGGGTCGCGGTCCTTGCGCCACCAGGTCGTGGTGACGTCGTCCGGGGCGCGCCGCTCGACTTCGCGGGCGAAGGCCAGGGCAGCACGCCGCACCTCTTTGAAGCCCCGGTTCGGTTCGATCCGGACGTAGACGTGCAGGCCGCGACCGCCGGAGGTCTTGGGCCAGCCGACCGCGCCGAGCTCGTCGAGGACCTCGTGCGCGACGTGGGCGACGCGGCGGACGCGGTCGAAGCCGCAGTCGGGCATCGGGTCGAGGTCGATGCGCCACTCGTCCGGCTTCTCGGTGTCGGCGCGGCGCGAGTTCCACGGGTGGAACTCCACAGTGGACATCTGCACCGCCCAGGCGACGTGCGCCAGCTCGGTGACACACAGCTCGTCGGCGTGCCGGTTGTAGCGCGGAAAGGTCACCCGGACGGTCTCGAGCCACGGCGGCGCGCCGTTCGGGACGCGCTTCTGGTGGACCTTCTCCCCCGCCACGCCGGACGGGAAGCGGTGCAGCATGCACGGCCGCTCGCGCAGCGCGTTGACGATCCCGTCGCCCACCGAAAGGTAGTAGTTGACCAGGTCGAGCTTCGTCTCGCCGCGGGCCGGGAAGTACACCCGGTCCGGGTTCGAGATCCGCACGGTGTGCGGGCCGACCTCCAGTTCCACCGCCGCCGACTTCTGCGCCATACGGTGACGCTACTTCAAAACCGGCGTTACGGTGGCTTGGTGAGCCTGCCGCCGGACGGTCACGTCCACACCGAATGGTCCTGGGACACCGTCACCGGGTCGATGATCGGGTCGTGCGAGCGGGCGCTGGAGCTGGGGCTGCCGTCGGTCGCGTTCACCGAGCACGCGGACCTGACGCCGTGGCTGATCCCGGAGCCCGTCCGGCCGCTGCTACCGGACCACTTCCGGGTACGGCTGCGGCCCGACGGCGTCCTCGAGCCGCCGGACCTCGACGTCGCCGGGTACCTGGCGTGCGTCGAGGAGTGCCGTGCCCGGTTCCCGACGTTGCGCATCCTTTCGGGCGTGGAGCTGAGCGAGCCGCACTGGCACCGCCCCCGCGCCGACGCGCTGCTCGCGGCCCACGACTTCGACCGCGTGCTCGGCTCGGTGCACTCCCTGCCCGGCGACGGGCACCAGCACGAGGTCACCGTGCTCACGGGCCGGCCCCCGGGCGACGTCCTGCGGGCGTACCTCGAAGAGGTGCTCGGGCTGGTCGAGTCGACGGCCGATTTCGCGGTCCTCGCGCACATCGACTACGCGCTGCGCTCGTGGCCGGGCGAGGGACCGCCGTTCGCCGCGGCGGACTTCGAGGAGGAGTTCCGGACGGTCCTGCGCGCACTGGCGTCGAGCGGGCGGGCCCTGGAAGTCAACACGAAGGTGCCGCTGCCGGGCGAGGTGGTGCGCTGGTGGTTCGAGGCGGGCGGCGACGCGGTGGCGTTCGGCAGCGACGCACACGAGCCGGGCCTGGTCGGCCACGGCTTCGCGAAGGCGGCGGCCCTGGTGGAATCGTCCGGCTTCCGCCCGGGCCACACGCCCCACGACTTCTGGCGCCGCTGACGCACCCAATCACCCGAAAGTGCCCGCTCCCGGTTACCGCCCGGACGCCACTTTCTCCAGGAAAGATGCGTCTGAGGGCCGCCCGGACGCATCTTTCCTAGAGAAAGTGGCGCTTTGCGGTGCAAAGCCTCACTCGGAAGTGGGTTCAGGTCAGGGCGTGGCGGCCGTGGGGGCGGGACTCCACGCTCTGGTCCAGCAGCCGGGCTGCCACTCGGCCGATTGCCGCGTCCAGTTCGGCGCGCTCGCCCGTGCCCCAGTCCTCGAGCCGCGAAGCCAGCCAGTCGTGCCAGGCCCGGACCACCTTGGCGAACTCCTCGCGGCCCGCGCCCGTCAGCTCCCAGTGGTCACGGGCGTAGCGCAGGTGCCCGGTCAGCTCCAGCCGGTTGAACGCCGGTTCGAGCACCGGCGCCGGCACGGCGAAGTACTCCCCGATCGCCCGGAGCGTCGCCGGCTCGCCGCGGCGTTCGCGCAGGTGGACCTGCAGCAGGCACCAGATGCCGCCCTCGTCGAGCTCGGTCCCCGCCCGCGAGACGATCGCCGGGGCCACCTTGCGGCGCTCGCGGAAGAACAACGTCGCGACCGCCCGTTCCAGCTCACGGTCGTCCGTGCGGGCCTCCGGCATCGCGAAGCCGTCGCCGAGGTCCGGGGCCGCCGCCCGCGCCGTGTCGCGCAGCGGGACCTCCTTCAGGAAGAACGCCAGCGCGAACGCCACCAGCCCGACCGGCGCCGCGGCGAGGAACACGACATGCAGGGAATCGCTGTAGGCCTTGATCACCGGTGCGGACACGGCGTCCGGCAGCGCGTGCAGGGCCGTGGGTACTTGAAGAGCCCGAGGGTCGACGCCGGGAGGCAGCGAAGCGGCCGCCTCGGCCAGGTTCGGGGTCAGCTGGTTGGCGTACACCGTCCCGAAGATCGCCGCGCCGAACGAGCTGCCGATCGACCGCAGGAACGTCACCCCGGACGTCGCGACGCCGAGATCGGCGTAGTCCACGGTGTTCTGCACGGCGATGGTCAGCACCTGCATGCCGAGCCCGATCCCGAGACCGAGCACCGCCATGTACGCCGACGCTTCCCAGAACCCGGTGTCGGTGTCCAGCCTCGAAAGCAGGTACAGCCCGAGCGTCATCCCGGCCGCGCCGACGAGCGGGAAGATCTTGTAGCGCCCGGTGCGGCTCACCGCGTTGCCCGCGGCGATGGACGCGACGAGCAGCGCCAGCACCATCGGCAGCAGCCGGACCCCGGACGTCGTCGCCGAGGTGCCCTGCACGTACTGCATGTACGTCGGCAGGTAGGACAACGCACCCAGCATCGCGAAGCCGACGACGAAGCTCATGATCCCGCCGACGGTGAACACCGGGTTCCGGAACAGCCGCATCGGCAGCATCGGTTCCTTCGCCCGCAGTTCCACGAAGACGAACGCGGCCAGCAGCAGCACCGACCCGATCGCCATCCCGGCGATCGTCGGCGAACCCCACGCGTACTGCGTGCCGCCCCAGCTCGTGACGAGCGTCAGGCCCGTCGCGGCGAGGCCGATGAGCAGGATCCCGGCGTAGTCGATCACCGGCTTGATCGCCGCGCGCGCGTTCGGCATCGCCGAGGACGCGACCACCAGCACGACGACGACCAGCGGGATGTTGACGTAGAACGCCCACCGCCACGACAGGTGGTCGACGAAGAACCCGCCCAGCATCGGGCCGGCGACAGTCACGACGCCGAACACCGAGCCGAGGACACCCTGGTACTTGCCGCGCTCGCGCAGCGGGACGACGTCGGCGATGAGCGCGGTCGAGGTGACCATCAGCCCGCCGCCGCCCAGGCCCTGCACCGCGCGCCAGACGATCAGCCAGACCATGCTGTCGGCGAAGCCGGCGCAGAACGAGCCGATCCCGAACACGATCACCGACAGCTGGAACATCAGCTTGCGGCCGAACAGGTCCCCGAGCTTGCCGACGACGACGGTCATGATCGTCTCGGCCAGCAGGTAGGACGTGACCACCCAGGACAGGTGCCCGGCGCCGCCGAGGTCGCCGACGATGGTGGGCAGCGCGGTGCCGACGATGGTCTGGTCCAGCGCGGCCAGCAGCATCCCGAGCAGCACCGCGCCGAACACGGCGTTGACCCGCGCCTTGCTCAACGGTGCGGGCCCCGGCTCCTGGGCGACCTCCGCGGTGGCCGTCATCCGCGCCCTCCTCGCTCGGCCTCCGAGGCTAGTGCGCGCAGTCCACTGTGGATAGCCACCCGTTCCGGTGGTCCGCGCCGGTCAAAGGGTCCAGCGGTCCCGCGGCGGCGACTCGAGGACGAGCTCGCCGTCGACGGCCGCGGCGATCTCCTCGGGCGTCCAGACGTCCTGGTGCAGGACCGGCCGGATGATCGCGGGCTGGCGCACGGCGTGCAGGTGCCCGTCCGCCAGCCGCAGCACCTGCCCGGTGACCCCGGCCGAAAGGTCGCTGAGGAGGTAGGTGACCAACGGCGCCACCCGCTCCGGCGGGTGCGCCTCGCGGTTCCCGTTCGGGTCGGCGGCCATCAGCCGGGTCCAGGCGATCGGGCTGACGGCGTTGACGCGCACCCCGTACCGGGCCAGGTCCGCGGCCCACGAGTACGTCATCGACGCCACCGCGCCCTTGGACGCCGAGTAGGCGGCGGCCCCGCGCTGCCCGATCATCGATCCGGAGGTCACGTTGACGAGGACACCGTTGCCCTGGGCGACCATCACCTTGGCGGCCGCGGTGCCGCAGTGGAGCGGGCCGAGGACGTTCGTCTCGACCAGGGCCCGGGTCCGTTCGGCGTCGTCGTCCTCCCACGGCCGCGCGTGGTACCCGATCGCGGCGTTGTTCACGAGGCCGTCGAGCTTGCCGAACCGGGTGCGGCACAGCGCGATCAGCGCACGAGCGTAGTCCGCGTCGGCCACCGAACCGATGCTCGGCACCGCGGTACCGCCGGCCGCTTCGATCGCGGCGACGGTCTCGCGCGCCGGTTCCGCGTCGACGTCGTTGACCACCACGGCGGCGCCCGACTCCGCCGCGTGCCGGGCGAACGCCCGCCCGAGTCCGCGTCCGGCCCCGGTGATGACGACGGCCCGGCCGCCCAGGAGTGCCATGCTCCCCAGTGTGGCCCGGGTGTGGTCCGGACCGCAGCGCTCAGGCCTCCCGGGCCAGCGTCACCTCGAACGGCCGGAACCCCTGCGCGCGATAGAACGCCTGCGCGCCCTCGTTGTCCGCGTACGCCTGCACGGTCAGCTCGTTCGCCCCGCGGTCCCGCGCCCACGCCACGAACGCCGACACGAGGGCCTGTCCCACACCTTCGCGACGTCGGTCGGCCGCGACCTGCATGCTTTCCAGCACCGCCCGCACCGCACCGGGACGCAGGGTGCTGATGGGCCGCAACCGTCCGATCAGGTGGCCCGCCACCTCGCCGTCCGAACGGGCCAGCAGGCAGAGGGCGTCCTCGTCGGCGACGAGGCCCTGGTAGTACGCCGCACCCTCGCGGGCCGGCCAGCCGAGATCCATGCGGGGGTCGTGGCTTCCCGCGTCTTCGGCGAACAATGCTTCGGCGGACTTCACGAGTTCCGGAACTTCTTCGGTGACACCGACGGAAACAGTCATACCCAGCACGGTAACCGCGTGATTAATCGAAGTAAATTACTGCTTTCACGGCTCCAAATGGGCCAGGTTTTCGAGCGCGAGCTGTTCCAAATGGCCCGCGGCCGCCGCACTTCCGCCCGCCGCGTGGAACGACGTCGCCACCGTCTCGGCCGCCCGCCGGTACGAGGGTTCGGTCAGCACGTCCTCGACGGCCGCGGCGATGCGGTCCGCCCCCGCGCGGCCGAAGCGCAGCCGGATACCCGCGCCCGCGGTCACCACCTGCGCCGCCACGATCGGCTGGTCGTCGCGGATCGGGGCCACCACCAGCGGCAGGCCGTGCCACAGCGCTTCGCACACCGTGTTGTGGCCCGCGTGGCACAGCACCGCGTCCACCCGCGGCAGCAGCGAAAGCTGCGGGACCCGCGGGCGCACCAGGACGTTCGGCGGCACCGCCCCGAGCACCTCGCCGGGGTCGACGACGACGGCCCGCGCGGCCATCCCGGCGAACGCCTCCGCCGCGGTCGCGAGGAAGCTCGCGCCCGCCTCGGTGTTGGCCGTGCCCAGCGACACGAGCACGGTCGGCCGGAGCGGGTCGAGCCACTTCCACGGGAAGTCCGTTGTGGACGGACGCGAACCCAGTGCCGGCCCGACGAGCCGCACCCGCGGCGGGAGCGTCGCCGCGCCCAGCAGTTCGCGGGTGGTGAACGCCAGGACGCCGTGCGGGGAGAACCGCGGATCCGCGGCGCCGCGGCCATCGGCGATCCGCGCACGCAGGCCGGCGACCAATGAACCGACCCACTCCGCGACCTTCGGCATGCCCGCGAGGGGGTCGACCAGCTCGGCCGACGTCGTCGCCGACGTGACCCACGGCACGCCGCGGGCCTCGGCCAGCAGCCCGCCCGCGAGGGCCTGCTGGTCGGCGACCACCACGTGCGGCGCGAACGCGTCGATCGCCGCGCTCACGCCGGGGGCCATCGCGTCGGCCAGCGGGACGAGGAAGTCCTCCCAGAGGAACCGCAGCGCGGCCGGTCCCTTGAGCCCGGCCGGGCGCGCGGGGGCCCCGGCCGGCAGTCCGCACGAGAAGACCAGTGCGTCCGGCCCGGCCAGCTGCCACAGCAGCTCCTCGTGCCCGGCCCAGGCGACCTCGTGCCCGCGCGCGGCGAGTTCGGCCGCGACGCCGGCGGCCGGGTTGATGTGCCCCACCAGCGGCGGGACGACGAACAGGAACCGGGCCACTACCGCGCCCGCACCGGAACGCGCGAGGTGTCGCGGACCCACTCGAAGATCAGCTCGATCGTTTCGGCGGTCCGCTCGACCAGCACCGAGTGGCCCTGGTCGGGCAGCACGACGCAGCGACAGGCGTCCAGGTGCGTCTCGAAGTGCGGCACCTGCGCGGCGAGACCCGAGTCGCCCCCGAAGATCGCGAAGACCGGGCAGCGCACGGCCGAGAGGTCGGCGGCGATCGTCGCGCTGCGCGGGATGTCCTCGGCGATCGTGGTGGTCTGGAGGATCTTGTTCGCCGCCTTCGACAGCCGCGCGGTGTGCGCGCCGTGGTTGTCCGCGATCCAGCCGATCACCTCGTCGATCGCCAGCCGGGTCTTCGCGTCGGCGAGCCCGTCGGCCATGTGCCGCGTCCACTCCTCCGTCGGCGGTTCGCCTTCGATCACGACGACACTGGCTACCCGGTCCGGCCGGGCGGCGGCCAGCCCGAACGCCACCGACGCGCCGAACGAGTTGCCGACGACGTGCACCGGCCGCGTGATCCCCGTCGCGTCGAGGACCGCGACGAGGTCGCCGACGAACTCCTCCAGGTGGTACCCGGACTCCGGCCGCGTCGTGCGGCCGTGCCCGCGCAGGTCGTACATCAGCACGTCGAGCCCGCGCTCGGCGAACGCCGGGCCGAGCGTGAAGTAGTAGCTGGCGAGGCTGTCGGTGAGCAGCCCGTGCACGCACACGACGATCGGCGCGTCCCCGTCGAGCGGGACCTCCGGGGTCAGGCGCTGGACGTGCACGTCCAGCTCGCCCGCACGGATCCGGCTCACGCCGTGGCCCGCAGCGACGCGACGATGTAGCGGACCAGCTCGCCGACGGTCAGCGCGATGATCTCCTCGAGGTCGCGTTCGGCGATGAACGTCGCGAAGTTGACGCGCTCGCCGTAGTGCTCGCGCAGCTGCCCGGACAGGGCCACCAGGTCGACGCTCTCCAGCTCGAGGTCGTCGTGGAACGTCGTCTCCATGGTGATTTCGTCAGTGTCCTCTACGTCGAGCCCGTACTCCTCAAGCAGCTCTTGCAGCATCCCGGCGAGCTGCGCGAGCACGGTGGCTTCGTTCGTGGCCGTGGTCTCGATGCTCATTCCGCGGTCTCCTTCGTCTCTTCGGTCCAGGCGACGACGTAGCGGCGCGGCGGCGCGCCGGGAACACTCTCGACGTCGGCGCAGTGCACGGCGTGGTCGGTACCGGCGGCGCGGACGGTGAGCGCGTCCGGCGCCGCGGCGACGACTTCGAAGTCGCGGGGCTCGCCGCGCAGGCCGGTGCCGAGCAGCTTCGCCACGGCTTCCTTGGCCGTCCAGAACCGGGCGAACCAGCGTTCCGGATCGCCGGCCAAGCCGGCGAACAGGGCCTGCTCACCGGCGCCCAGCGCGGCGTCCACTGTGGACTCCGCACGCGGGACGACCTCTTCGACGTCGATGCCGCACCGGCCGTGCCGGGCGATCGCCACGCCGACCTCGCCGCGGTGGGCCAGCGAAACCGTCAGCGGCGGCAGTTCGCGGCCGTACGCCCCCGTCGCGTGGGGACAGCCCGCGTCGTCGTTGCCGATGCGCAGCTCGGCCGGGAACATCTCGGGTTCGCCGCCGGCCCAGAGGAACTGGCGGACGGCGTCCTTCGCCGCGATCCGGCCGAGCAGCCACTGGCGCCGCCCGCGCGGTGGCCGCCGGTCGTAGGCGTCGCGTTCGGCACCCGCGAGGTAGTTGCGCATGATCAGCTCGCGGGTGGCCAGGTCCGGCCACTGCTCGTGCACCAGCGCCCAGCCGCCCGGCTGCTCGTGCGACAGCGTCGAACGCTCCGGCGTGCGGTCGGCCTGGCGGATGTGCGGGGTGCTGTCGAAGCGGCGGTCGCGCCAGCCGGTGAACTCGGCCCAGACCTGCCCGTCGTGGACGAGCTGCATGTCGGCGTCGAGGAACTCCTCGGTCAGCGCCGTGATCTTGACCAGGCACTCCAGGCGCTCGCCCGGTACCGGGTGCGGGCCGTGGAACCGGATCTCGCGCATGCCGACCGGGAAGACGGTGGTGCGTTCGGTCAGCCGGGACATGATCCAGTAGCCGAGCACCTGGCCGACGTTGTCGAGCAGCGCGCCGGGTGCGGCGGGCGTCGTGAGCACGGCCCGGACGTGCCGTTCGCCGACCGCGGTCAGCTCGCTGACGCCCTGGAAGAGAGGTCCGTGGAACATCCAGCGTTCGTCGTAGAGCTGGGCCGCGGTGGTCTCCGGCACCTGCTCCGCCGACGCCGGGAACCGCCACGGCGGCGGTGCCTCCGCCAGATACGCCGGGGCGAGTTCGACGGTGGCCTGGGAGTAGCCGTCGAGGGCCGCGAGCACCCGGTCCGGGCCCTGCGGCCGCACGCGCACGCCGACGGTGACCGCCGGCACCGCCGTGATCCACTGGGTCAGCCGGACGTCGTGCACGGCGACCGCGCGGCGGCCGGGCGCGGCCTGTTCGGCGAAGCCCATCAGGTGGTCGATCACCGTGGTGGCCGGCACGACCGGCCAGCGGTCACCGGGATCGGCCCGCGGCGGCTGCTTGAAGAAGCAGTGGTCGAGCAGGTACGGCATCTCCTCGACCGACACGGTCAAGGTCGTGTCCAGCTCCTGCGGCGGCGGCACTTTCCCGGGAAAGTGCCGACCTGGGGCCGCACTTTCACGGGAAAGTGCGGCCTCGGCGCGGCCGGAGAGCACCGTGGACGCGAGGTCGGCGGTGTCCTTGAGCAAAGCGGCGAACTCGGCGGCCAGCGGGCCCTTCCCGGCGAGGTCGTCCACAGTGGACAAGCGCGCAGCCGGCAGGGCGATCCGCGCGCGGACCTCGTCGTCCAGGGAGATCAGGTGGCCGCCGAGGTCGAGCTTGACGGCCCGGTGCGGGGCCGGGCGGTCGCCGGGCAGCCGCGTGAAGTCGATCTCGGCGCCGTCGGCCCAGAGCGCGGTCGCGACCCGGCGCAGCTGGGCCAGGCCGGGCCGGTGCGCGGAGTGCGCCGCCACCACCAGGTGGTCCTCGCCGTGCAGGGTGTCGCCGACCAGCGAGCCGAGCTGGCCCGCGCCGACCTGTACGAACGCGCGCACGCCGGCCGCGTGCATCGCGCGCACCAGCGGCCGGAAGCGGACCGGCTCCAGCAGGTGCCGCACGAACAGCTCGCGGACGTCCGCCTCGGCGGCGGGGTACTCCGACACCGTGGTCGCCGACCAGATCGGCAGCGCCGGCGGGTGCAGCGTGAAGCCGGCGGCCGCCTTCCGGATCGGGTCGAGGTACGGCCGCAGCATCGGCGTGTGGAACCCGGACCGGAACGGCAGCACCTGGGCCACGATCCCGGCGTCCCGGAAGCGCGTCACGAGCGTGGCGACCGCCGCCGCCGGGCCGCAGACCATGGCCTGGTTGGGCGAGTTGTCGTGGGAGAGCACGACGTCGTCGCGGCCGGCCAGCTCTTCGAGGACGCGCGGCGCGGGCGCGCCGATCGCGGCGAAGGCGAGGCCGGGGACGACGAGCGCGTCCGGGTCGAACCCGGCGAGGAACGCGTCGACCTCGGCTTCGGCGTGGATGCCGGCGACGGCCATCGCCGTCCACTCCCCCAGGCTGTGGCCGGCGACGGCGTCCGGGGTGACGCCCAGCCGGCCGAGCGCCGAGTTCAGCAGGCGGCCGAGTTCGAACACCGCGGCGCCTTGGCGGCCGACGTCACCGATTTCGACGTCATCGTGCTTCCAGGGCAGGCCGAAGTGGCGGGCGACGTCACCGCAGTTGAGCGTGAGTTCCGACTCCAGGCCGGGGAACACGAAGGCCAGCTTGCCGCCGCCCGGCCCGAGCAGCGGGCGGTCGGTGAACCAGACGTCGTTGCGGCCCCGCCAGGCCCGGCCGCGGGCGACCGCCTTGCGGGCCAGGGCCAGCCGCTTCTCCGTCGGGTCGACGATGCCGAGCCGGACGGGTCCGGTGCCGGTCCCGCGTGCTCCGGGGTGGTCGAGCAGGTCCCGCAGCTCGCCGACCGACCGCGCGGCCAGCCGCAGCACCCGCTCGGGCTCGCGGACGACCACCGGCACGGCGCGGCCCGGGGCCTGTTCCAGCACGACGTGGGCGTTGATCCCGCCGAACCCGAACGCGTTGACTCCGGCCCGGCGCACCTCGGCGTCCCACGGCCGGGCCGTGTCCACCGTGGCGAAGCGGGTCTTCTCGAGCAGCGGGTGCGGGTCGTCGCAGTGAAGGGTGGGCAGCAGGACGCCGTGGTGCACGGCCAGCGCCGCCTTGACCAGGCCGGCGATCCCGGCGGCGGGCATCGTGTGCCCGATCATCGACTTGACCGAGCCGAGCACCGCGGCGCCCGCGCTGCCGAAGACTTCCGCCAGGGTCGTGAGTTCGGCCGCGTCGCCGGCCGGGGTCGCGGTGCCGTGCGCTTCGAGGAGCCCGATCGAATCCGGGGCGGCCGGGTCCAGGCCCGCGGCCGCCCACGCCTGGCGCACCGCGCGAACCTGGCCGCCGGAGTCGGGGCTGGCCAGGCTCGCGGTCCGCCCGTCGGAGGCGACGCCGGTGCCGGTGATCACGGCGTAGACGCGGTCGCCGTCCCGTTCGGCGTCGGCCAGGCGCTTGAGCACGACGACACCGGTGCCTTCGCCGATGAGCACGCCGTCGGCGTCGCGGTGGAACGGCCGGATGCGCTCGGACGGCGACAGCGCGCCGAGCTGGGTGAACACGCTCCAGAACGTGATGTCGTGGCAGTGGTGGACGCCGCCGGCGAGGACGACGTCGCAGCGGCCGGTGGCGAGCTCCCGGACCGCGTGGTCGACGGCGATCAGCGAGGACGCGCACGCGGCGTCCACTGTGTACGCCGGGCCGCGCAGGTCGAGGCGGTTGGCCAGCCGCGAGGCGGCCAGGTTGGGCACGAGCCCGATCGCGGACTCCGGCGCCTCCGGCCCGAGCTGGTCGGTGAAGGCCTGCCGCACGGCGTCGAGCCGCTCTTCGCCGAGGTCCGGCAGCAGCTCGCCCAGGGTGCGGACGAGCTGGCTCGCGGTCCGGACGCGCTGGTCGAGCCGGACCAGCCCGGGCGTCAGATAACCGCCGCGGCCGAGCACCACGCCGACTTTGGCCCGGTCCGCGGGCAGGCGATCGGGACCGCCCGCGTCCGCGACGGCCTGCGCCGCGACCCGCAGCGCGATCAGCTGGTCCGGTTCGGTGGCGGGCACGGAGTTCGGCATGATCCCGAACCCGGTGACGTCCACTTCGGCCAGGTCGTCGACGAACCCGCCGCGCCGGCAGTAGACGCGGTCGGCGCGCCGCTCGTCCGGCGCGTAGTGGAGGCTGTCCCACTTCGCCGGCGGCACCTCGGTGATCGCGTCGACGCCGCCGGCGAGGTTGCGCCAGTACGTCGCGAGGTCCGGGGCGCCGGGCAGCAGCACCGACATCCCGACGATCGCCACGCGCATCCCGGTCACCACCCCGAGGCGGTGTGGACGACCGCGGAGACGTCCGGGCGGCCCCAGGCCAGCTCACGCAGCAGGCCGAGAGTGCCCTCTTCCGGATCGATCAGCTCGATGCCGCGGCGGGCGTAGTCGCGCATCAGCGCGGGGGTCACCATGCCGTCGTGGTCACCGGTCGGCGCCCACGGTCCCCAGTGGACGGTCACCGCGCGCCCCGCGGGCCACCGCCGGCCGAGGGTTTCGAGGGCGTCGTTGGCGGCGGCGTAGTCCGACTGGCCGCGGTTGCCGAGGGCGGCGGCGATGCTGCCGAAGAGCACCACGAACTTCGGCTCGTCGGGCAGGTCGGCGGTCGCGTCGAGGAGGGTCCTGGCCCCGTCCACCTTGGTGCCGTAGACGCGGGCGAACGACTCCGGCGTCTTGTCGGCGACGAGCTTGTCCTCGATCACGCCGGCCGCGTAGACGATGCCGTCGAGCCGGCCGTACTCGGCGTGGATCTCCTTGATCGCGCGGTGCACGGCTTCGGCGTCGAGCATGTCGACGGACTGGTAGCGCACCGGGCTGCCGAGGGCTTCGAGCTGCCGGAGGGTGCGCCGGACTTCGCGTTCGCTCTCGATGCGCCGGACGGTCTTCTCGATCTCGGCGGGGCTCTTCAGGCCGGCGTCGATGAGTGCCGTGCGCAGTTCTCCGGCGTCCTTGGCGTGCGGGTGGTCGTCCTCACCGGCGGGGACGGGCGTCCGGCCGAGGAGTTCGACGCGGCAGCCGGTCGCGCCGGCGAGGGTGGCGGCGAACCGGGCGGTGATGCCCTTGGCGCCGCCGACGAGCAGGACGACGGAGTCGCGGTCCAGTCCGATCGCGGCGGCTTCGGCGGCGCCGTCACCGGCCGGGCCGGCGCCGCTGCTGCCGAGGAGGCCGAGGTCGTGTGCCTGTGGTCGGAGTCCGCGCCTCGCTCGGCCGTCTCGGATCACGACCGGTTCGCGGTCCATTGTGGACAGTTCGGCGACGAACTCGGCTGCTTGCGCTCCTTCGACGACCCGGGCGAGGGTGTCCGGGTATTCGCGGGAGACGCTGCGGTAGAAGCCGCGGAGGCCTTCGGCGGGTCCGGCGGTGAGCAGCCACCGGGGGTGTTCGGCGAGGGCGGCCTGGTACATCGGGAACGCGGCGGGCAGGACGGAGTCGCCTTCGGGGAGGTGAAGGTAGCCGTCGAAGCCGGGCCGGACGTCGTCGCCGACTACGGCTTCGGCGCCGTGGACGGTCAGTTCCGCGCGGAGAGCTTCAGCTCGCGGCCCGGCGCCGAGCACGAGGAACCGGCGGCCGGCGATGTCGGGCGTGGCGGCGGGCGGAAGATCGAACTCGGTCATGAGATACCGCTTCGGCGCGACGATCACCGGCCGCGGCTCGGAGCGATCCACCGTGGGCCCGCCGACCGCAGGTCGCGATCCGGAGCCGCCTGCGGCAGCCCTGCCGGTTCCCGGCTTCGAGCCGGAGCTGCCCACAGTGGCCTCGCCGACCATCGGCCGCAGCTCGGTGCCACTAGCAACAGCCCGGCCGGCCGCTGACTCCGGCCCGGAGCCGTTCGCGGAGAGACCGGCCGTCGGCTCTGCCCCCGGAAGGTTCGCCATCAGGCTTGCGCCGACCGCGGGGGAACCGGCGTCGAGCAGCTCGGCGATCCCGGCCGCCGTGCGGGCCTTGGCGAGTTCCTCGATCTCGCCGGTGCCCAGGCGAACCGTCAGCTCGCCGGCGATCTCGGCCCGCTTGATCGAGTCGATGCTCAGGTCGGCTTCGAGATCGAGGTCCGGCTCGATCATCTCCACCGGATACCCGGTCCGCGTCCCGATGACCTCGACCACGGTCTCCAGCACCGAGCGCCCCAATGTGGCCTTCGGTGCGTCCAACGCACCCAAGGCGGCCTTCGGTGCGTCAGACGCAACCAA
>NZ_JBFBBQ010000105.1:0-30655 GCF_040682775.1 Amycolatopsis sp. NPDC051106
GAGGGACTTGAAGTCCCTCGATGCGACATTCACGGCTTTCAAGCGGGGAGGTCCGCCGTGGTGCGCTCGGCGTCGCGGCGGGCGGAAAGCTTCGCCTCGTCCGCGTTGCTCACGTGGACGAGGTGCGCGCCGGCCGCGAGGGGGACGAGCAGGCCGTCGAGGATGCCCTCCGGGCCGCTCCAGTCCCGGGTGGACAGCACGCGGTCGTCCGCGCCGAGGCCGAGTTTCGCCGCGCGGGCGCGGGCTTCCGCCAGTACTTCGTCCACTGTGGACTCGAACAGGGCGGCCGTGTCGCCGGGGATCGGGAAGAGCGGGCTGTACTGGTCGCCCGCCAGCCGGGACTCGCTCAGGTAGTCGAACGCGCCGCCGCCCGGCGGCTCGGACAGACCGCGTCCCATCGGGTCCAGCGTCACGACGGCGGTCGCGGTCGCGCCGGTCGGCTCCGGGTCGTCCGGCCCGACGAACGCCACCCGCGCGCCGGCGCCTTCGGTCACGACGCGCGCCCCGCACCACCACGCGCCGAGCAGCACGCCCACGGTCTGCCAGTGCGCCGGCAGCTGCACCGCCACGGCGTCGCCCGGCTCGATGTCGAACTCCTCGGTCAGCCAGTTCGCCGTCTTCGCCGCCCAGTTGGCGGTCGTCGCCACGGACAGCTCGACGCGGCTGCCCAGCTGGTCGTCGTAATGGGTGATCAACGGTTTGGCGGGCGAGGCCAGCAGCGGCCGCAGCAGCTCGTCGGTCAGGCTCATGCGGACAGGCTAAAGCGCGGACCACGCGCCGCGCCGGTTGACACCGCCACTTCGATCTCAGTACGTTTGCTTTGCAAGCAAATGCAATCCGGGAGCTGGGGGACGGCCATGACCATTCTCGTCACCGGGGCCCGTGGACACGTCGGCCGCGCCGTGCTCGACGCGCTCGTCGCCGCGGGCCAGGACGTGCGCGCGTCGAGCCGCGACGCCACCACGCTCGACGTCCCGACCGCCAAGGTGAGCGCCGACCTGGCAGATCCGGCCACGCTGGACGCCGCGCTCGACGGCGTCGGGTCGGTGTTCCTGTACACGCGGCCGTCGGGGATCGAGGGCTTCGTGAAGGCGGCCGAGGCGGCCGGCGTGCGGCACGTCGTGCTGCTGTCGTCGGGAGCGACGCTCGAACCGAAGTCCGCGCAGAGTCGCGTCGCGCGCCTGCACCGTGCCGTGGAGGAGGCACTGATCGCGGCGCCGTTCGCGGAGACACTGCTCAACCCGGGCTCGTTCGCGACGAACGCGCTCGGCTGGCGCGCGGACATCGCCGAGGGCGTCGTCCGCACGCCGTACCCGGACTCGCGGGTCGGCGCGATCCACGAGCGGGACATCGGTGACGTCGCGGCGAAGATCCTGGCGTCCGGTTCGCACGCCGGGCAGGCGCTGCAGCTGAGCGGGCCTTCGCCGATCAGCTTCCGCGAGCAGGCTGAGGTGCTCGCGGACGTCCTCGGCCGACCGCTGCGCGTCGAGGAACTGACGCCGGAGCAGGCCGCCGAGCGGATGACCGCGCTGGGCTGGCCGCCCGAGGTGCCGCCGGAGATCCTGCGGGCGATGGAGCGGACGACGCGGGAGCCGTCCGTGGTGACGGACGTGGTGCGCGAGGTGACCGGGCACGCGCCGCGGACGTTCCGGCAGTGGGCGGAGGACCACCGCGCCGACTTCGCCTGAGCTCCGTCAGTTGACGCAGGGGACTCCGTCGGAGGCTTGGCGCAGCGGTGCCGCGACGGGGGCGGCACCGCTGCCCGAGCCGCCACCGCTGCCCGAGCCGCCACCGCTGCCCGAGCCGCCACCCGCCGGTGCCTTGGCCGGGACCTGAGCGGCGGGGCGCCCGGCCAGGCCCGCCACGAACTCACGGACCGCCTTCGGGTCGATCTCCACGATGCTCTGCCCGTCTTCACTCCGGCCGTTCGCCGTGATGACCGGGATCGTCGCGAACGCCAGATCGCCCGAGGCGATGCCCTTCGCCTGCTGCGCGAACTGCAGCAGGTCGAGCCCGGGGTCCAGGGTCAGCGACCGGTGCACCGCGTCCATCAGGTCGCTCAGCGTGCCCGGGCTGGTCAGCGTGCCCGCCGAAAGCACCTGGTGCAGGGCCGAGGACAGGAACGCCTGCTGCCGCACGATCCGGTCGAGGTCGCCGCGCGGCAGGTTCTTGCGCTGCCGGACGAACGACAGCGCTTCGCCGCCGGACACCGTTTGCGGGCCGCGGCGGAAGTTCGCGCCCGAGTCCTTGTCCTCGGTCGAGTGGTTCAGGCACACCTTCACGCCGCCGAGCGCCTCGGTGAGCAGGTAGAAGCCCAGCAGGTTGACCTCGGCGTAGTGGTCGACGCGCACCTGCGTGAGGTCCTGCACCGCCTGCACCAGCACCCGGCGGCCCTCGGTGTCGGAGTCGCGTTCGATCTTCGCCTGGTCACGCTCGCCCTGCGCCCGCAGCTGCTGCGCGAAGTGCGCCTTCGCGATGCCGTACGCCGAGTTGATCTTCGCCTTGCCGCGGCCCGGGACGTCGGTCCACGTGTCCCGCGGTACCGACACCGCCGACGGCTTCGAACCGTTCTTCGGCACCCGCAGCAGGATCACCGTGTCGGTGTTCACCGCGCCGCTGTTGGCCTCGGTCCGCAGCTCCTTGAGCACCCGCGGCGGAAGCTGGTTGCCCTGCGCGTCCGTCCGCGCGTCGCTGCCGACGAGCAGGATGTCGTCCGCGCCGTCGTCCGCGGGCGGCGGCGCGGGCTCACCGGCGCGCGGGGTGAGCGCGTCGGTCGTCGGGACGGTGCTCTGCAGCTGGTCCTTGGTGACGTAGGCGTAGCCGCTGGCGCCGAGCGCGAGCACCGACACGAGCCCGACCGCGATCCGGCGGGTGACCCGCCCGGCCCGCCGCATCCGAGACGGCTTCACAGCCACCGGGGCGGGTTCCGCTTCACGCGGGAACGGCGACGGCTTCCACTCGGGTTCGTCGCGCTCCGTCACCGGCTCGGTGGCCGGTTCCGGCTGTTCCTGGTCGTCTTCCATCCTGGTTTACCTCCCCCGACCACCCTGCGTGCCCAGTCTAGTTGACGCAGGGAACGTCGCCCGCGGTGATCGGCGGGGCGGCGGGGACGGAAGACACCGGGGCCGACGGCGGCTTCGGGGTCGAGCTCGGCGCACCGCCCGGGCCGGCGGAAGAGCTGCGGAAGTCCTTGCCCAGCAGCACGCGCACGTGCCCGGCGGCGACGTCCCGATCCGGCTCGGCCTGGGCGCTGGTGCCCAGCGCCTGCTTGACCAGGTCCAGCGCGGCGCTGTCGGCCGGGTTGTACCGGATGACGGTGGTGTTGCGGGTGCTCAGCTTCTGGTCGGCGGCGACCGTGAAGCCCTTGCCCGCGAGCATCGTGTGCGTCTGGCCGGCCAGCGCCGCGGCACCCGAGCCGTCGAACAGCTCGACGGTGACAGCTTTCGCGCCCGGCACCTGGGTGGCCGACGGAGTCGCCGGGGTGTCGCCGTCCGAGGTCAGCCGCGTCACCTCGGCCTGAACGGCGGCCTGGTCGACCTTCAGCACGTCGGCGCCGCCGATCACCGCGTTGCCCAGCGTGGGGATGGTGTGGAACTCGATGTTGCCGCCGGTCAGGCCGCGCATCTGCTCGGCGAACTCGGTCAGGTCCCAGCCCTGGGAAACCACCACGGACTTCTTCACCGCGGACACGAGGTCGGCGATCTTGCCCGGGCTGGTCAGGACGTCGCTCGAGATGACCTTGCGGGCCAGCCCGGACAGGAACGCCTGCTGGCGCGCGATCCGGTCGAGGTCGTAGTTGGGCAGGCCGTAGCGCTGCCGCACGAACGCGAGCGCCTGCACGCCCTCGATCGTCTGGCGGCCGCCCGGCAGGTCCACGCCGGACTTCACTTCCTTGACCGGTCCGTTGAGACAGACCTCGACGCCGCCGATCGACTTGGTGATCTCGTAGAAGCTCGCCAGGTTCACCTCGGCGTAGCGGTCGATCATGCCCGGCTTGCCGATGAACTTCTCGATCGTGGCGATCAGGTTCTTCCGCCCGGCGACCTTCGCCTGCGCGTCGGCCTGCTTGAGGTCGGTCATGCCCTGACGCTGCAACGTTTTGTAAGTGTCCGTGTACGCGTAGACGAACGCGCTGTTGAGCTTGTGCTTGCCGTAGCCGCCGGCCAGCTCCACCCAGGAGTCGCGGGGGAACGAGAGCGCGATCGCGTGCTTCCCGTTCTGGGGGATGTGCACGAGGATCATCGTGTCGGTGTTCAGCTCGCCGTCGGAGACGCCGGCGTGCAGCATGTCCAGCACCTCGCGGGGCAGCGGGTTGCCCTGCGCGTCGGTGCGGCTGTCCTGGCCGACCAGGAGGATGTCGATGGCGCCGTCGAGCGGCTTCGCGTGCGCCTCGGTGTCGGCGAAGACGTTCGTGGTGGTCAGGCCGGTGTTCGGGTCACCGATGAAGTGCCAGCCGTACCAGGTCAGGGCCAGGATCGCGACGGAGAGCAGCGACACGACCACTTTGCCGCCGCGGCGTGCGAGGACCGCGACGCCGTAGCTCCGGCGCCCCGGGACGGGCGGCGCAGGCCATTCGGTCACGCGCTTCCTCCCCTGTGAAACCCGTGCTTCCCCCAGGGCACCCCTGTGCCTGACGACCATGACTCTACTGAGGGTGTTGTTGGACCTCCGTAGGCTGGGGGCCGATTGCCCCGGACGGGGGCCGAGGGAAAGGCGGGAAGATGCGGGTCCTGGTCACCGGTGGTGCCGGCTTCATCGGGTCGCACTACGTCCGGCAGACGCTGAGTGGCGCTTACCCCGCGCTGCGTGACGCCGAGGTGGTGGTGCTGGACAAGCTCACCTACGCCGGCAACGAGGCCAACCTGGCCCCGGTCGCCGCCGACCCGCGGCTCGAGTTCGTCCGCGGCGACATCTGCGACGCGCGGCAGGTCGCCGAGGCCATGCGGGGGGTCGACCTCGTCGTGCACTTCGCCGCCGAGTCGCATGTGGACCGTTCGATCCTCGGCGCCGCCGACTTCGTCCTGACCAACGTGCTCGGCACGCAGAACCTGCTGCAGGCGGCCCTGGAAGCCGGCGTCTCGAAGTTCGTCCACGTGTCCACGGACGAGGTGTACGGCTCGATCGAGACCGGCTCCTGGACCGAAGACCACGTGCTGGAGCCGAACTCGCCCTATTCGGCGTCCAAGGCGTCCTCCGACCTGGTGGCGCGGTCGTTCTTCCGCACCCACGGGCTGCCGGTGTGCGTCACTCGGTGTTCCAACAACTACGGTCCGTACCAGTTCCCGGAGAAGGTCATCCCGCTGTTCGTGACCAACCTCCTCGACGGGCGGAAGGTGCCGCTCTACGGCGACGGGCTCAACGTCCGTGACTGGCTGCACGTGGACGACCACTGCCACGGCATTCAGCTGGTCGCCGACGGTGGCCGGCCCGGCGAGATCTACAACATCGGCGGCGGCACCGAGCTGACCAACCGTGAGCTGACGGAGAAGCTGCTCGCGGCGGTCGGGGCGGGCTGGGACAGCGTCGAGCCGGTCGAGGACCGCAAGGGGCACGACCGCCGGTACTCGGTGGACATCACGAAGATCGCTTCGGAGCTGGGGTACGCTCCGCGCGTGTCCTTCGAGGACGGTCTGGCCGCGACGGTGGCCTGGTACACGGACAATCGCGCGTGGTGGGAGCCCCTGGCGGACCGGGCCGCGCTGAAGAAGTAGGGGTTTTTCGTGCCGCTGACGGTGCTTGTGCCCGGGGGTTCCGGGCAGCTCGGCCGGGATCTCGCCGCGCTGGCTTCCCCCGACGTCGACGTCGTCGCCCCGGGATCGGCCGAGCTGGACGTGACCCAGGCCGGCCAGGTCCTGGCGGCGGTCGGCGCGCTGGCCGACCGCGCGCGTGAAGCGGGTTCGGCGCCGGTCGTGATCAACGCGGCGGCGTACACGGCGGTCGACAAGGCCGAGACGGACGAGGAACGGGCGTTCGCGGTGAACGCGGACGGGCCGCGCGTCCTGGCGGCGGCCTGCGCTTCCCGCCGGGTGCCGCTGATCCACGTGTCGACGGACTACGTCTTTTCCGGCGACGCATCCGAGCCTTACGAGCCTTCCGACGAACTGGGACCGCGGTCGGCGTACGGCCGGACCAAGGCGGCCGGGGAGGACGCGGTGCTCGGGTCGGGGGCCTCGTCGTGGGTGGTGCGGACCGGGTGGCTGTACGGGCTCGCCGGGTCGAACTTCGTGAAGACCATGGCGCGCCTGGAGTCTTCCCGGGACACACTGTCCGTTGTAGACGATCAGGTCGGTGGTCCTACGTGGACTTTCGACTTGGCCTCGGGGTTGCTGGAGCTGGCTGCCCGGGTGGCGGCCGGCGACGGGCCGGAGCGGCGGATCCTGCACTGCACGAACGCGGGCGCGGTCAGCTGGTGCGGCTTCGCCCAGGCGATCTTTTCCCGGTTGGGCGCGGACCCGGCGCGCGTCCGGCCGTGCACGACGGCGGAGTACCCGCAGGCGGCGACGCGGCCGGCGTACTCGGTGCTGTCCCCGGCTTCGTGGAAGGAAGCCTGGCTGACGCCGATGCGTCCGTGGGAAGAAGCGCTGGACGCCTACTTCGCAGCTTCCTGACCCCCCGACTCGAGCGCCCCAATGTGGCCTTGGTTGCGTTGAACGCACCGAAGGGCCCCTTGGGTGCGTTGAGCGCACCGAAGGCCACATTGGGGCGCTCGGGACCAGCGGTCAGTGCCGGCCTGAGGCCAGCCGGTAGGCGCCGACTGTCAGCTCGGCGCACGTCCGCCACGTGAAGTTCGCCGCGTGCGCCCGGCGTGAGGCCGAGGTCGCCACCGCGTGCGGGTCCGTCACCGCCGTCCGCAACGCCTCCGCCAGCGCGTCCACGTCGCCGTACGGGACCAGGCTCGCGCACTCGCCCGCCACCTCGCGCAGCGCCGGGATGTCCGTGCACACCACCGGGACGTCCGAGGCCATCGCCTCCAGCACCGGCAGCCCGAACCCTTCGTCGCGCGAGGGCAGCACCAGTGCCGACGCCCCCGCCACCACCGTGCGCAGGTCCACATCGGACAGATAGCCGGTCTGCGAAGTCCGGGCGCCGCGCGGGAACGGGCCCGGCCCGGCGAACACCAGGTCCGGGAGGTCCGGCGCCGCGTCGTGGGCGCGGGTCAGCCAGTCCAGGCCCTTGCGGGGCCCCGCCGCTCCGGCGAACAACAGGTACCGGGCGGGCAGCCCCAGCCGGGCGCGCCGCTCGTCGTCCGGGGGGCGCGCGGTGAACCACGCCGGGTTCACGCCCAGCGGCGTCACGACGATCTTGTCGCGGTCGACGTCCAGGCGCTCCGCCACCGAGTCGGCCACCGCCGCGGTCGGCGTGCAGATCACGTTCGCGCGGCGGGCACCGCGGCGGACCAGCTCCGGCAGACCGCGGTCGCTCGGTGCCAGCTCCGCCGGGTTGTCGAAGAAGGCCAGATCGTGGATCGTCACCACGCCCGCCGCGCGGAACCGGCCCGGCAGCACGAAGTTGGTGCCGTGCACGACGTCCGTCGACCCGGCGAACACCTCCACCGGCGGGAAGTCCGACCGCATCCACGCCGCCCGCAGCAGCCGCGCCGCCACCGGCATCCCGCGCGCCCGCGCGCCGTACGGGAGCACGTGCCGCAGCCGCCGCCAGCCGCGCAGCGTGAACGCCACCGCGCGCGTGTCCACCTCGGGGATCGACACCAGCTCTTCGATCAGCGCGGACGTGTACCGGCCGATCCCGGTGCGCGAGCCGAGGAGCGGGGTGCCGTCGAGGAGGACGCGCAGCGACCTAGCCACGACGGATCCGTTGCTTCGCGACCTTGAGCACGCGGCCGCCGACGCGACGCGCCAGCTCGCCCGCCCCGCCCGCGGCGAGGTACTCCCGGACCAGGTCGACGTCGCGGCGCACCATCGCGCGGCCGCGTACCGCCGGCGTCGTCACCAGGTCCGCGGACCCGGGCAGCCGGTCGGCCGCCGGGCGCGGGTCGCGGCAGAACTCCACCAGCGGCTTCAACGCCTCCGGCCAGGTGTAGCGCTGCGCGACGACGGCGATCCGCTCGACGCAGCCCGCGGCGAACTCCTCGTCGTACAAGCACTTTTCGAGCGCCGCGGCCAGCGCGTCGGCGTCCTCGGCCGGCACGACGACACCCAGCCGTTCCGCCCGTACGAGGTCGGCGAACGAGTCGCCGTCGGTCGTCACGATCGGCAGGCCGGCCCACAGGTAGTCGAGCACCCGGGTGCGGAACGCGAACGTCGTCTCGACGTGCTCGTAGTGGGTCGTGACGCCGCAGTTCGCGTCGAGCAGCCAGTTCTGGCGCTCGTGGTAGGGCACCCACTGCTCGTTGAAGTAGACGTGCTTGCCGGTCAGCCCGAGCGAATCCGCCAGCCGGATCGTGCGCGTGCCGATGTCCATCTCGGCGACCTCGGGGTTCGGGTGCTTCATGCCGAGGAACACCAGCCGGACGTCGCCGCGGCGGCGGCGCAGCGTGTCGATCGCGCGGACCAGCGTGAGCGGGTCGAACCAGCTGTACACCCCGCCCGCCCAGAGCACGACGTGGTCGGTGCCGCCGAGACCGAGCGTCGAGCGCAGCCCCGGCCCGGTGCGGACCGGCGCCTGCGTCGGCAGTCCGAAGGGGACGACCGCGAGCAGCGACTGCGTCGTCGGGTCGGCGTCGTAGAGCCGCGGCGAAAGCCGGCCCAGCGCGGCCAGGTGGCCGAGCCACAGGTGCCGCTGCCGCTCGGACGCGCAGAGGAAGAAGTCGCCGCGCTCGATCTGGGCGTCCAGCACCCGCGTGACACCGGCGAGGTCGGCCGCGCGCTTGTCGTCGGCGACGCCCTTCCCCTGCTCCAGCAGTTCGAGGTGCATCGGGTCGTAGAGGTCGGCGACGACGATCTTGCCGCTGTGCTCCTTCTTCAGCGACGGCGCGAGTTCGAGCACGTGACCCTGCAGCACGATGACGTCCGCCCAGGCGATCGGCGCCTCGAGCTCGCGGTGCTTGCCGGCGCTGATGCGGAACGGCGCGGGCGGCGGCGTCGCGAGCGGGTTGGTCGTGACGAGGTGGACGTCGTGCTCGGCGGCGAGCGCCAGCGCGATGTTCCACGCGCGGATCGCCGGGCCCGCCATCCGCTCGGTGAGCGCGTCGCCGGTGATCACCAGGATCTTGCGACGCTGTCCGAAAGCCTTTTCGATGCCGAACGCTTCGACGACGATGTCGTGCGCGGCGAGGTAGCGCGGCAGCGGGTAGGCGGGCTCCAATGCCTTGCGCAGCAAGGGAAGGAGGTCGGCGTCGGTGCGGACGCGGGCGGCCTGCTCGACCGCGCGCGACTCGGCCAGCGCCGGCAGCTGCTCGACGAACTGGTCGATGGCGAGGATCCCGGCGAGCGTGGTGCGCGGGATCGCGACGTCACCGGACTCGATCGGGCCGACGCCCTTTTCGAGGTCCAGCTGCGTGGCATCCAGCTCGCCGCGGGCGGTGGCCCGGCGCACGGCGAGGGCGAGCGCCGCGGGCAGCGCCCTGACCAGGGTTTCGTCGGAGAGGTTCTTGTAGAGCGCGGCGAGGGCGTTGCGTTCCAGGAGGAAGGTCTCGCGGCCGGTCTCCGGCGCGTCGACCGCGGCCATCGTGCCGTGGTGGCGGTGGTAGGCGAGCGATTCCGGCACGTACCGGACGCGCCAGCCGCGCAGGTTGAGCCGCCAGCCGAGGTCGACGTCCTCGTAGAACATGAAGAACCGCTCGTCGAAGCCGCCGAGCTCGGCGAACACGGCCGTGCGGACGAACATCGCGGAGCCGGTGCCGAACAGGACGTCCTTCGCGACCTCGTGCTCGGCCGCCGGGACGTCGGCCAGGGGCGAGCCCGCGTGGCGCTTGTAGCCCATGCCGAACCAGGTCAGGCCGCCGTCGACGAAGTCGGTGCCGGTGCCGTCCCAGTCGAGGACCTTGCTGGCGACGGCGGCGACGCGGGGTTGCGCGCGCAGCTCGGCGACCGCGGCGGAGACCCAGCCGGGCGCCGGGCGGGCGTCGTTGTTGAGGAAACCGAGGACGGTGCCCTTCGCGTGCTTCGTCCCGAGGTTGCAGCCGCCGGCGAACCCGGTGTTGCGGCCGGCTTCGACGACGCGGGCCTGGGGGACCGCTTCCCGGATCCGGGCGGCTTCGTCCGAGTTGTCGACGCAGATCAGCTCGAGCTCGGGGTAGTCGTGTTCGGCGAGCGCGCGCAGGCACGTGATCGTGTCGTCGGCACCGCGGTAGTTCACCACGATCACCGAGACGAGCGGTTGCGGTTCCCCCTGCGCCAAAGCCAGCTCCTTCGTCGGGATTGCGCCAGCTTAAAGGCCAGCCCAAGCCTCCCAGACCGCGCCTCGGCCGAGCGCCGTCGCCCGGCCGATCCTGCGGCGGGCCGCCAGCGTCGCGGGGAGCCTCGCCACGACCTCGGCGAGGACGCGGCAGCGCAGGCCGAACCGGAAGTTCGGCGCGGCCGGACGGCCCGGACGCAGCGGCAGCACCGCTGTCAACACGGCGAAGCGGACCAGCTGGTTCACCGCGACCCCGCGAGGGGCGCAGCGCAGCAGCATGAGCAGCCGGTTGCGCTCGTTCCAGCGGTGGAACAGCGGCGAACCCAGCTCGCTGCTGACGCCGTGGGCGTGCCGGACGCGGGCTTCGGGCGCCGCGACGACGTCCCAGCCGGCCAGCCGCAGCCGCCACGCCGTGTCGGTGTCCTCGTAGTAGCAGAAGAACCCGGCCGGGACGCCGTGCACGCTCTTCAGCACGTCCGTCCGCAGGAGCGCCGCGCCGCCGCAGAAGCCGAACACCTCGGCCGTGGGCTCGGTGAGGTCGGCGCCGTGGCCGTCGGCGGTCAGCCGGACCCCGGCGGACTGCGTGCTCCCGTCGGGCCGGACCAGCCGCGACGTCGCCGCGCCGGCCAGCGGCGCTTTTTCGAGCGTGTCTTCCAGTGTCGCGAGCCAGTCGGGCTCGGCTTCGGCGTCGTCGTTCAGCCACGCCATCAGCGGAGTGTCGACGCGCTTCGCGGCGACGGCGAGCGCGCCCGCGTAGCCCGTGTTGCGAGGCAGGCGAATTACTTGCGGGTGCGAAGGATGGGCCGCGAGCAGGGCGGCGGTGCCGTCGTCGGAGGCGTTGTCCACCACGAGCGTCCGATGTGGACGCGTCTGCGCGGCGAGCGCGTCGAGGCAGGCGGTCACGTGCCCGGCACCCCGCCAGGTCACGACGACCACCGTGGTGGCGGGATTCGCGGTCACGTCCCGCACAATAGCCGCGTGCCCGAACTGGTCGTGCTCGCCGAGCAGCTCCTCGCGCCCGTGCCCGGTGGCACCGGGCGCTACACGGCCGAGCTGCTCCCCGCGCTCGCGCGGACCGCGCCGCCGGGGTGGACGGTGTCCAGCGTGGTCGCGCGGCACGCCGACGTGGACGCGGCCCGGCTGGAGGGCGTCGAGGGCCCGCGGGTGCTGCGGATCCCGCCGCGCGCGCTGGTCGGCGTCTGGCAGCTGGGCCTGCGCTGGTGGCCGGGCGGCGACGCGGTGCACGCGCCGACGCCGTTCGCGCCGCCGCGCGCCCCGGCCGGGAAGACGCTGAGCGTGACCGTGCACGACACCGTGCCGTGGACCCACCCCGAGACGCTCACCGCGCGCGGGGTCAGCTGGCACCGGTCGATGATCGCGCGGGCGGCGCGGCGGGCGTCCGGGCTGGTGGTGCCGACGCGGGCGGTCGCCGACGAGCTGGCGGTGCTGATCGACGTCGACGTCCCGGTGCGCGTGGTGCCGCACGGGGTGCGGGTGCCCGCGGGCTCGGCTCCGCTGGACCTGCCGCCGCGCTACGTCCTGGCGGTGGGCACGATCGAGCCGCGCAAGGGGATCGACGTGCTGGTCGACGCGGTTGCGGCGCTCGACGACGTGGTGCTGGTGCTCGCCGGGCAGCCGGGCTGGGGCGGCATCGACCCGGTCGCGCTGGCGGCCGAGCGCGGGCTGCCGGCGGACCGGCTGCGGATGCTGGGGAAGGTGTCGGACGCCGAGCTGGCGACCGCGTTGCGGCAGGCGAGTGTGCTGGCCGTGCCGAGCCTCGCCGAGGGCTTCGGGCTGGGCCTGCTGGAGGCCATGGCGGCGGGGATCCCGGTGGTCCACACCGACGCTCCGGCGCTGGTGGAGGTGGCGGGCGGCGCGGGGATCACGGTGCCGCGCGGCGACTCGACGGCGCTGGCGTCGGCGTTGCGGGAGGTGCTGGGTTCACCCACCGTGGCGGCCGAGCTCACTCGTTCGGGTCGGGAGCGGGCGAAGGCTTTCACTTGGCGGCGTGCGGCGGAAGCGGTCTGGGCCATCCACACGCGGGCACATGGCTGACCGGTTTGCCAGTTCCTCACCATGACTCAGGGTCGCCGCCGTACCCTGCAGGGGTGAGCGATGATCCCCGGGTCCTGATCGACGCGACCGCGGTTCCCGCGGACCGCGGCGGGGTCGGGCGGTACGTGGATTCGCTCGTCGCCGCCCTGGACGCGGACGGGGCGCGGATCACCGTCGTCTGCCAGCCCCGGGACCTGCAGCTTTACGATCGGCTGGCGCCGAACTCGCGCGTCGTCCCCGCTTCGCCGTCGACGACCACCCGCACCGCGCGGCTGACCTGGGAACAGGCGACGCTGCCCCGGCTGGTGCGCCGCCTCGGCGCGGACGTCGTCCACTCGCCGCACTACACGATGCCGCTGGCCACGTCGGCGGCATCGGTCGTCACGCTGCACGACGCGACGTTCTTCACCGACGCCGTGCTGCACTCGTCGGTGAAGGCCCGCTTCTTCCGCGCGTGGACGTCGACGGCCCTCCGGCGCGCGACGTTGTGCGTGGTGCCCTCGGCGGCGACGGCCGCGGAGCTGGCCCGTGTCGGCCCGGTGCGGCACGCTTCCTTGGAAGTGATTCACCACGGCGTCGACACCGAGCGTTTTCACCCACCGTCACCGTCCGAGGTGGCGGCCGCCCGTGCGGCGGTCGGGCTGGGCCGGACGCCGTACGTGGCGTTCCTGGGGGCGCTGGAGCCGCGCAAGAACGTGCCGGCGCTGATCCGCGGGTTCGCCAGGGCGGTGGCCGGGCAGCGGGACGCGCCGGCGTTGGTGCTGGCCGGGCAGCCGGGGTGGGACACGCAGGTCGAGCGGGCGTTGGACGCGGTCCCGCACCGGCTGCGCGTGATCCGGGCGGGCTACCTGCCCTTCGGCACGTTGGCCGGGTTCCTCGGCGGGGCTTCGCTGGTGGCGTACCCGTCGCTGGGCGAGGGGTTCGGGCTGCCGGTGCTGGAGGCGATGGCGTGCGGCGCGTGCGTGCTGACCACGCGCCGGCTGTCGTTGCCCGAGGTGGGCGGCGACGCGGTGGCGTACTGCGGCGTCGGCGCGGGAGACGTGGCGGCGGCGATCACGGAGCTGCTCGCGGACCCGGGCCGCCGGGCTGAGCTGGCAACGGCGGCTCAGCAGCGCGCGAAGGAGTTTTCGTGGGCCACGACCGCTGAACGGCACCGAGAGGCGTACGCGAAAGCCTGGTCCCGCCACCTCCGCACCCGCTGAACAGGTCGGCTCACGTACCCAGAGGGTCGGCTCGCGTACCTGGACAGTCGGCTCGCGTACCTGGAGGGTCGGCTCGTGAACCGACCCTCCAGGTACGCGAACCGACCGTTGGGGTACGCGAACCGACCCTCCGGGTACGCCCTGTGGGGTGGCGGGGTCGCGTTGGGTGACCGGTGGACAATGGCCGGGTGACTGAGCACTCCCGCTATAGCGACGAAGTCGGCGTCGTGACCGTGACCTACTTCTCCGAGGACACCATCGAGCGGTTCCTTGACACCCTCGAGAAGGCCACCGAGCGGGACGTCAAGGTGGTCGTCGCGGACAACGCTTCCGTCGAGGGCGCCCTCGAACGGGCCACCGCCGGCCGGAAGAACGTGCAGCTGCTCAGCATCGGGGAGAACGTCGGCTACGGGGCCGCCGCCAACCGCGGGGTCGCCGAGCTGGACGAACGGTACGGCTGGGTCGTCGTCGTCAACCCGGACCTCGAATGGGAGCCCGGCTCGCTCGACACGCTCCTCGACGTCGCGAGCCGGTGGCCGCGCGGGGGTGCCTTCGGGCCGCTGATCCACGACCTCGACGGCACCGTCTACCCCTCGGCGCGGCTGCTGCCGTCGTTCGGGCGCGGCATCGGGCACGCCGTCTTCGCGAAGATCTGGCCGGGCAACCCCTGGACGAAGCAGTACCGCCAGGAGACCGGCACGCCGGTCGAGCGCACGGCGGGCTGGCTGTCCGGCTCGTGCCAGCTGATCCGCCGGGAGGCGTTCGACTCCGTCGGCGGCTTCGACACGCGCTACTTCATGTACTTCGAGGACGTCGACCTCGGCGACCGGCTGGCGAAGGCCGGCTGGCTGAACGTCTACGCGCCGTCCGCCAGCGTCACCCACGAGGGCGGGCACTCGACGTCGCAGGCCTCGGAAAAGATGCTCAAGGCCCACCACGACAGCGCCTACCGCTACCTCGCCGACCGCCACCAGGGCCTCGCCTGGAAGCCGGTGCTGGCCGCCGCCAAGCTCGGCCTCGCCGTGCGGCTGAAGCTGGAGACGCGCTAGATCCCGTCGAGCCGGCGCGAAAGGTCGGACCTGCCGTTGTTCTGCGTCACCGTCGGCACCAGCCCGGTGTCCTCCGGGTCCGGCTCCTTCAGCGGGCTCGTGATCGGCTCGGCCTGGGGACGACGGGACAGCGGGGCGGTCACCTGCGTCCCCGGTTTGTGCATCGGTGTCGTCGGCGTCGGCGTGCTCAACGGAGTGGTCGCCTGCGGACGGCGCGAGCCACCGGAAGCCTCCAGCCGCCGCGTGGGCGACGCACCCGCGAGCGGGTGGTCGTTCTCCTCGATCAGCGACGCCGGGAGCTGCGTGGTCGTGTCCGGGTCCTGGCTTCTGTCGAGGCCGTCGATGGCGGCACGCGGTATCTGCTGCGTGTTCGAGGCGTCCATCGGCGAGATGGCGCTGTCCGGCGTCACCACGAACACACCGCGCGCCTGGGCTCGTGCGAGCAGGGCGTCCGCCCGATCGCGGGGGTCCATCCCCTCGGCCTCCCGACTGACCCGGGGCCCTCTGGGGAAAGGCCCGCCTGTTTCCTGTCTAGGGTAGGCCCTCCGGGCGACCTCCGTCAGGGTTTCCCGCGGCTTGTCGCTCAGCGGTGCGTGATACAAGAGGAGATTTCCGTGACGTCCGAGGTCGAGATCGACGCCGTCGTGCTGGTCGGGGGCAAGGGCACGCGACTGCGCCCACTGACCCTTTCGGCGCCGAAACCGATGCTCCCGACAGCCGGGACGCCCTACCTCAGCCACCTGTTCTCCCGGATCCGCGAGGCCGGGATCCGGCACGTCGTGCTGGGTACGAGCTACCGGGCGGAGGTGTTCGAGGAGTACTTCGGCGACGGCAAGTCGATCGGTCTGGACCTCGAGTACGTCGTCGAGGAGGAGCCGCTCGACACGGCGGGCGCGATCCGGAACGTCTACGACAAGCTGCGCGCCGACCACGTGATCGTCTTCAACGGCGACATCATCTCCGGCTCGGACCTCGGCGAGCAGCTGCGCGTGCACCGCGAGTCCGAGGCCGACGTCACACTGCACCTGCAGCGCGTGCCCGACCCGAGCCGGTTCGGCTCGGTGCCGACCGACGAGACCGGCCGCGTCCAGGCGTTCCTCGAGAAGACGCCGAACCCGCCGACCGACCAGATCAACGCCGGCTGCTACGTCTTCCGCCGTCCGGTGATCGAAGCCATTCCGACGGGCCGCCGGGTCTCGGTCGAGCGCGAGACGTTCCCGCAGCTGCTGGAGCAGGGCGCGCACATCCAGGGCTTCGTCGACGCCTCCTACTGGCTGGACGTCGGCACGCCGGAGGCATTCGTGCGGGGCTCGGCCGACCTGGTGCGGGGCGTCGCGCCGACGTCGGCGCTGCCCGGGCGGCCCGGCGACTTCCTGGTGCTCGACGGCGCTTCCGTGGCCGAAGACGCGCAGCTGTCCGGTGGTTCGACCATCGGCGTCGCGGCCGTGGTCGGCTCCGGCGCGAAGATCGACGGCTCGGTGCTGTTCGACGGCGCAGCCGTCTCCGAGGGCGCGATCGTCGAGCGCTCGGTGCTCGGGCACGGTGCGCGCGTCGGCGCCGGTGCGGTGCTGCGCGGGGTCGTGCTGGGTGACGGCGTGTCCGTCGGCGCCGGCTGCGAGCTGCTCGACGGCGCGCGGATCTGGCCGGACGTCGTGCTGCCGAACGGTTCCGTCCGCTTCTCGAGCGACGCGTAGCGATGTTCTGGCGTCCCGCGTTCGAAGTCGACCTGGGCAGTGTCCTGGGTCCGCTGAAGCGCGGGCGCGGGTCGCTCAACATCCTGACCGACGAGCGCGGCATCACCTGGCTCGCGTCGAACACGCCGGACGGCCCGGGCACCCTCGCGCTGCGCAAGCTGACCGACGGCCGCATCGAGGCCGCGGCCTGGGGCGACGGCGCGGACCGGCTGCTCAGCGGTGTTCCCGCGCTGCTCGGCGCGAACGACGACGACTCGGAGTTCGTCGCGCACCACGACGTCGTCGCGCGCGCCCGGCGGGAGAACCCGGGGCTGCGGCTCGGCGCGACCGGCGTGGTGTGGGACTGGCTGGTGCTCGCGGTGCTGGAGCAGAAGGTGACCGGCAAGGAGGCGATCCGGTCGTGGGCCGAGCTGTGCCGCCGGTTCGGTGCGCCGGCCCCCGGGCCGGGGCCGGAACGGCTGCGCGTACCGCCGACGCCGGTGGCGCTGCGGTCGCTGCCGGACTGGCACTGGCACCGCGCGGGCGTCGACATCAAGCGCCGCACGGCGTTGCTCAACGCGGCCCGCGTCGCCGGTCACCTGGAGCGGGCGGTGGAGCTGGGCGGGCTCGAGGGCCGGCACCTGCTGCGGCACGTCCCGGGCATCGGGGTGTGGACGGCGGCGGAGGTCGCCCAGCGCGCGTGGGGCGACCCGGACGCGGTCAGCTTCGGCGACTACAACATCCCGTCGATGGTCGGGAACGCCGTGCTGGGACTGAAACTCGACGACGCGGGGATGGCGGAGGTCTTGGCGCCGTACGCCCCGCAGCGGCAGCGGGCGGTGCGGTACCTGGAGGCGGCCGGACATCGGCGGCCGCGCTTCGGCCCGCGCATCGAACTGCGCGACTACCGCGCTATGTGAAGCCCTCCGAAGTCCGTGAATGTCGTATTGAGGGACTTCAAGTCCCTCAATACGACATTCACTGACTTTGGCCTACTGCTGCGGCGGGTAGGGCGGCTGCTGGGGCGGGTATGGCTGCTGGCCCGGATATCCCTGCTGCGGCGGATAACCCGGCGGCTGCTGACCCGGATAGCCGCCCTGCGGCGGATAGGGCGGCGGTGGGTAACCCGGGTAGCCCTGCTGCGGCGGGTACGGCGGCGGCTTCGGCTTGCTCGCGTTGACGATCAGCAGCACCACTCCGGTGATACCCCCGATCACCACCACGAGGATCAGCAGCATCAGCACGCTCACCATCAGCTCTTCCCTTCGTCGAGTGCGGCGCGGGCGATCGCCAGCGCTTCCGCGTCGTCCAGGCCCAGTTTGCGGGTGAGCGCCGCGTAGCCGGCCGCGGCCTGCTGGGCGCGGCGGCGGCTCTGGTCGCCCGAAGCCGCGACGAAGCTGCCCGCCCGGCCGCGCGTCTCGATCAGCCCGGCCTCCTCCAGTTCGCGGTACGCGCGCGCCACCGTGTTCGGGGCGATGCCCAGGTCGGCCGCGAGCTGCCGGACGGTGGGCAGCTTCGTGCCGACCGCCAGCGAACGGTCGTTGATCCGCGCCGCGAGCCCGGACCGGACCTGCTCGAACGGCGGGACCGGCGAACTGCTGTCGAAGGGGATGATCACCAGCTCTGCGGACCCGCTCCCGGGCCCGGCGGCCGCTGCCCCTGCGGCGCGTACTGCTGCTGGGGCGCCGGCGGGTACCCCTGCTGCGGTGCGAACCCCGGCTGCTGCGGAACCGGCTGCGACGGCGGGAACCCGGCCTGCTGCGGCGCGAACCCCTGCTGCGGCGGATACGGCTGCTGCGGCGCGGGGAACCCACCCGACGGCCCCGGCGGCGGTGCGAACCCGCCGGACGGCGGCGGGAAACCTTGCTGTGGCGGGAAGTTCGCAGCGGGCGGGAACTGCCCGCCGCCGTTCTTCATCGCCTCTTCGCGGCGCATCTTCGACACCCGCACCGCCACCACGATCACGAACACGATGATCGCCAGGATCAGCAGCCCGACGACGATGTAGCCGAACACCCCGTCGCCGCCACCACCGCCGGAGTGATAGTGCACCCGCTCCAAGAACTGCGTAGCCATCCGGTCCTCCCTCTCCGCGCCCCAGGCTAGTGCCCGGCACCGACAGGAACGGCCGCTTTCACCAGATCGGCGAGATCTTCCGACCCCGCCGGCAGCGCGTCCGCCGGCCACCACCGCAGGTCGTCGGACTCGTCGCTGCGCACCGGCTCCGCACCGGCCGGGGCGTGCACCGCGTACCGGACGTCGAAGTGCCGCGTCGGCACGCCGAGCGAGCACGTGATCGGGTGGACGTCCAGGTGCACCGGCTCGGCGGAGATCCGCAGCCCGGCCATGCCGGACTCCTCGGTGGCCTCGCGCAGCGCGGCCTCGGCCAGTGAGCCGTCGGAAGGTTCGCAGTGCCCGCCGAGCTGCAGCCAGCGGCCGACCCGCGGGTGCAGCGTGAGCAGCACCCGCGTCCCGGTGTGGTCCAGCACCACCGCCGACGCCGTGAGGTGCCCGGCTTCGCACGAGCGGCGGCAGGCGTCCTCCCGGGCCGCGAGGAAACCGAGGAACGCCTGCCGCAGCGACTCCTGGGAACCGAGGGCGGGCCGCCACGAATCCAGTGTCGCGACGGCGTCCGCGTGCAGGGTCACAGCTCCAGCAGCCCGTCACCCGGCTCGACCGGCCCGCGCGGGTCCGGCTCGGTGAGCGGGATGCCGATCGCGACCGAGCCCAGCGGCTGCCAGCGTTCGTCCAGCCCGAGGACCTCACGGACGATGCCGGCGGCAAAGATCGTCGACCCGATCCAGCACGAGCCGAGGCCTTCGGCGGCGAGCGCGACCAGCAGCCCCTGCACCGCGGCGCCCCCGGCGACGGTGAACATCGTCTTTTCGCAGTCGTTGCGGCGGGCGTCGGGGTAGGTATGCGCGCCGTCCGGCACCAGGAAGGGGATGATGATTTCCGGTGCCCGGTAAAGGATGTCGCCGCGGCTGAGCCGCTTCGCGACCTGCTCCGGCGTGAATTCGTCGCCGGTCAGGTCGGCTTGCCACGCTTCGCGCATCGCGTCGAGCAGCTGCTTGCGCTTCCCGCCGTCGCGCAGCCACACGAACCGCACCGGGTGCGTGTGGTGCGGTGCGGGCGCGGTCAGCGCCGAGCCCACGGCCCGCCGGACCGACCGCGGGCTCACCGGTTCGTCGCTGAACCGCCGCACCGAACGCCGCGCCGGCACCGCTTCCCGGCGGCCCTGCGCGATGGCCTCGTTCGAGCCCAGCCGGAAGAGGTCCTCCTCGAGCGGGCGGACCAGGTTCCGCGCCGTCGAGCCGTCGTCGAAAATGTCCAGACCACGGACGACGGCGACCGGCGTGCCGCCCAGCTTGCCCTTGACCAGGTCGGCGGCCCCGGCCAGCTCGTCCGCGACCGCCACCTCGGTGACGGCCAGCTCGTTGCCCTGGCCGTCCACCTCGCCGCGGTAGGCGTGCAGCACGCGCAGCCCGGACGAGCCGATCGCGGCGTCGGTCTGCCCGACCCGCCACGCGCGGCCCATCGTGTCCGTGACGACCACCGCGACCTCGACGCCGAGCCGCTCGCGCAGCCCGTTGCGCAGGGCGAGGGCCGACGCGTCCGGGTCGGCCGGCAGCAGCGCGACCTCGTCGCCCTCGACGTTCGACGCGTCGATGCCCGACGCCGCCTGCACGATCCCCAGGTGGTTCTGGGTGATCACCGTGCGCGCGATCCGCGCGACCACCCGGACGGCCTCGCGCTCGACGAGCTTCCGGCGCTCGGCGTCGCGGACGGTGGGGTCGTCGGGGTCGGCGGGCACCTTGACGAGCCTGCCTTCGGCCTTCGAGACGATCTTGCTGGTCACGACGAGGACGTCACCCGAGCGCAGCCAGGGCGCGGCCTCGACGATCGCGCCGGTCAGGTCGTCGCCGGGGCGGAACTCCGGCAGCCCGGTGACGGGCAGGATCTCCAGCTTGGGGGAAGCGTGGTCAGCGGTGCTAGTCAACAGGGGCTCCAGCCAGTTCCAGGGCGGCACGGGCCATCGCCGCGGTCGCGTCCACATCGGACATCAGCAGGGGGACGTCGCGGACGGTCACGCCCGGCACGTCCGCCGTTTCGCCTTCCGCGATCAGCCAGCCGTCGAGCACACCGTCGGCCCTGCGGGAGCCGTAGTGCCGGCCCACCGCCTCCGCCGACGTCTCGACGCCGATCGCGGTCAGGCACGCGTCGGCCATCCCGCGCAGCGCCTTGCCGCCGATGATCGGCGACACCCCGACGACACCCGCGGACGTCTTGCGGAGCGCGTCCCGGACCCCGGGCACGCCCAGCACGGTGCCGACCGAAACGACCGGGTTCGACGGCGCGAACAGCACGGCGTCCGCGTCCTTGAGCGCGTCGAGCACGCCGGGCGCGGGCTTGGCCTCGTCGGCGCCGACCGCGACGATCGAGTGCGCCTTCGGCTCGGCGCGGTAGCGCACCCACCACTCCTGGAAGTGGACGGCCTTCTGCTGGCCCTCCTGCTCCGGGTCGTCGATGACGACGTGCGTCTCGACGCGGTCGTCCGACATCGGCAGCAGCCGGACGCCAGGCTGCCAGCGGTCGCAGAGGGCCTCGGTCACCGCCGAGAGCGGGTAGCCCGCGCGCAGCATCCGCGACCGGATCAGGTGGGTGGCGATGTCCTTGTCGCCGAGCCCGAACCACGACGGCTCGGCGCCGTAAGCCGCCAGCTCCTCCTTGACGACCCAGGTCTCGCCCGAATGCCCCCAGCCGCGTTCTTTGTCGATGCCGCCGCCCAGGGTGTACATGCAGGTGTCCAGGTCCGGGCAGATCCGCAGGCCGTGCATCCAGACGTCGTCGCCGGTGTTGACCAGCGCCGTCACCTCGTGCTCCGACTCCCCGGAACCTTCCGCCGGCATGCCCAGCGCTGCCTTGACACCCAGCAGGAAGCGGGCCCCGCCCACTCCGCCGACCACTACCACGATCTTCACGACGTCGAATCCTCGCACGAGCCGGGTGCGGGCACCCAGTACCGGTATCTGTGGTGCGGGGCGTAGCCGAGCCCCGCATAAAGCGCGAGTGCGCCTTCGTTGCCTTCCGCGACCTGCAACACCGCCTGACCGGCTCCGTGTTCCGCACCCCAGGCGTGCAGGGCGCCCATCAGCGCCGACGCGAGCCCGCGGCGCCGGAAGGCCGGGCCGACCTCGAGCCGGCCGACGTGCAGCCAGCCGTCGACCAGGGCCCCGCGGACGACGCCGGCGGTGACGCCGTCGGCGGTCGTCGCGACACCGTAACCGACCTTTCCGCCGGTCAGGACGCTCCGCGCGGCGTCGGTGTCCTCTCCGGGGCCCAGCGTGAGCTCCCACCAGCCGGGCGTCGGCTCATCCGCCACTTTCGCCGAGAAAGATGCGTCGGAGGGGCCGGAGGCGTCACTTTCCCTAGGAAAGATGCGTCCGGCGGCGAGCGGGGTGGTGAGGACCACGACCTCGTGGCCGGCGCCGTGCCCGGTGGCCGGGGCCCAGCCCTCGGCGGCGATCGCGTGCTCGTTCGGGCTGTCGCGGATCACCTGCACCATCGGCGGGATCCCCCGATCGTGGGCGAAGTCACACACCGCGCGCAGCGCCTCGGGGACGGGCCGGCCGGGGTCGCCCACCGCGAGTGCGCTGTTCGCGCGGCCGGTGAACCCGTCCGCCCAGCGCAGCCGCCAGGTCCCCAAGGGTTCTTCGACCAGTGGCGGCCATGCTCTGCTGCAGGCGATTTCGAGCGACTCGGGTGCGTTCACGGCTAGATTGTCCCCAAGGCCGTGAACGGCGCGGAACGGATTTCCGAGGAGGTGGGCCGTGGGCATCCAGCGCAAGGACGAGCGGCACAACGAGAAGCTCGTCGACGAGATCTCCGAGGGGTTCAACCGCGCCGTGGGGGAGAAGAAGGCCGAAAGCGACGCAGGCGAGGCTCCGAAACCTCGCTTCGTCATCACCGGCGACGCCCGGGCCACCCCGCCGTCGCGCCGCCGGGAGAGGTGAGCACCCGCCATACCCGGGGTATGGCTAAGGCTTGCCTCACCAACCGAACGGGTGGCCGAACCGCGTAGTGTCGGCCACGACTGGCTGTTTGCAGAGAAAAGCAGGAGTGCGCAGTGACCTACGTGATCGCCGAGCCCTGCGTCGACGTGCTCGACAAGGCGTGTATCGACGAGTGCCCCGTGGATTGCATCTACGAGGGCGAGCGGATGCTGTACATCCACCCGGACGAGTGCGTCGACTGCGGCGCCTGCGAGCCGGTCTGCCCGGTCGAGGCGATCTACTACGAGGACGACGTCCCGGACAACTGGTCGGACTACACCAAGGCCAACGTCGACTTCTTCGACGAGCTGGGCTCGCCCGGCGGCGCCTCCAAGGTCGGCAAGACCGCGCACGACCCGGCGTTCATCAAGGCGCTGCCCCCGCAGGGCGAATGAGCCGGGTCGCGCTGCCCGACTTCCCCTGGGATTCGCTCGCCGAGGTCAAGGCCAAGGCACAGGCGCATCCCGGCGGGGTGGTCGACCTCTCCATCGGCACGCCGGTCGACCCGGTCCCGGCCGGCATCCGCGACGCGCTCGCGTCGGTGTCGGAGATCCCGGGCTACCCGACGACGCACGGCATCCCGGCCCTGCGCGCGGCGGCCATCGCCGCCCTCGGCCGCCGGCACGGCGTGACCGGCATCGAGCCGGACGCGGTGCTGCCGACGATCGGGTCGAAGGAGGCCGTGGCCTGGCTGCCGCGCCTGCTCGGCTTCGGCGCGGGCGACCTGGTGGTCATCCCGGAGCTGGCCTACCCGACGTACGAGGTCGGGGTGCTGCTGGCGGGCGCGTCGATCCTGCGGTCCGACGGCCTGACCGCGCTCGGCCCGCAGAAGCCGGCGATGATCTGGCTGAACTCGCCGTCCAACCCGACCGGCCAGGTGCTCCCGGTGGAGCACCTGCGCAAGGTCGTCGAGTGGGCCCGCGAGCGCGACGTCGTGGTGGTGTCCGACGAGTGCTACCTGGCGCTGGGCTGGGAGACTTCGCCGTTGTCGGTCCTGCACCCGGACGTCTGCGACGGCCGCACGGACGGCCTGATCGCGGTCCACTCGCTCTCCAAGTCGGCGAACCTGGCCAGCTACCGCGCCGGTTTCCTGACCGGTGACCCGCGCCTGATCAAGCAACTGCTGGAGATCCGCAAGCACGCGGGCATGATCGTGCCGCGCCCGGTCCAGGAGGCGATGGTCGCCGCCCTGACCGACGACGAAGCTCTTTCCGCCCAGCGCGAGCGGTACGCCCGGCGCCGGCTGGCGTTGCGAAAGGCGTTGCAGGACAACGGTTTCCGCATCGACCACTCCGAGGCGGGGCTGTACCTGTGGGCGACCAGGGACGAGGACGCCTCGGCGACGGTCGAGTGGCTGGCCGACCGCGGGATCCTGGTGGCCCCGGGGACGTTCTACGGCCCCAAGGGCGGCAAGCACGTCCGCGTCGCCCTGACCGCGACGGACGAGCGCGTCGACGCTGCCGTGGAGCGCCTGAGCGAGTAGTCCTGGCCCGACGGCGCCCGAAAACTGTCGGTGCTCGCGGCTGGGTTGCGCTCGTGACGACGATCGAGCTTGCCCGCTTCCGGAGCGAAGACGCGGCGGTGGACCGGCTGGTGGCCGAGCGTCCGGCGATGGTCGAGGCGATGCGCCGGCGGTTCCCCGGCTGCCTCGCCGCGTACCTGACCCGGGAGGACGACGGCGGCTGGCTGGACGTCGTCGTGTGGCGCAGCCGTGCCGAAGCCGAGGAAGCGGCCCGGTCGATCGACACGGTGCCCGAGTGCGCCGCCTGGTTCCGGCACATCAGCGCGTCTTCGGGGTTGCGTCACGTCGAAGTCGTCGACGCCTGGCCGGACCCCGCCTGAGGTCCGGAGCTGTTCAGCCAGCCGCTCGAGTTCGGCCGCCGCCGCGGGCGAGGCGTCGCTGAGCCCGCTGTGCACGGCCGTCGCGCTCCCCGAGAAGCGCCGCAGCACGGGTACGAGCAGCCCTTCCGGCAGAGTCCGCACCGCGGCGAACGCTGGGCGATCACGTTCCTGGCGGCGGCGATGAGCGCGCCCCCTAACAGTCCCGGCCCGTGAACCCGCGGTAAACGAACCGGGCGAGCGCTTCGATCGCTTCTTCGTCGGTCGGTGGCGTCCACCCGGGCGGCGCCGGGTCGAGCAGCCACATCTGCGCGAAGCTGTCGACCAGCTGGTACATCATCGCGATCGACAGCTCCTTGCTCGCCGGCAGCCGCATCCCGGCCGCCGTCACGTGCGCCAGGTGGCCGTAGAGGTCTGCCGCCTGGGTCGCGCCGAAGTTCGCCATCGTCCGCGCGAACGCGTCGTTGACCATCGCCGCCTGGCGCAGCGCCTGCATCGTCGACGCGTGCTCCTTGTAGAAGTCCCAGTACTGGGCCACGTGCCAGCGGACCGCCGCCGGGTCGCTGAAGTCCGACAGGTGCCCTTCGGTCAGCGCGCTTTCGTCGCCTGACGCGGCGATGTCGGTCAGGAGCGCCTCGAGCAGCTCCTCCTTGCCCGCGAAGTGGTTGTAGAACGACCCCGCGGCCCGGCCCGCCTCGGCGGTGATGTCCGTGATCTTCGTGTTCAGGTAGCCCTTCCGCGCGAACACGCGCCGGGCCGCCGCCTTCAGCGCGGTCTCCGTCTCCGCGGCCTTCTCCTTGCGGTTCACCGCCACCTCCTTGACGCCGGACGCTAGCAGTGTCATTCTGAATCAAGATTCACTGAATTTCAATTCACTGGGAGGACGAGATGGATACACGGGTGCTGATCGCGGGGGCGGGACCGACCGGGTTGACGCTGGCCATCGAGCTGGCCCGGCGCGACGTCGCCGTGCGGATCATCGACAAGGCCGAGACGTTCTTCCTGGGCTCGCGCGGCGACGGGCTCCAACCGCGCACGCTGGAGGTCTTCGAGGACCTCGGCGTGCTCGACGCGGTGCTCGCGGCGGGGGCCGCGCCGGTGCCGATGAAGATCCACCTCGGCGGCGACGTGGTCGGCGAGCGGATGATGTTCGACCCGGTCGAGCCGACGCCGTCGAAGCCGTACCCGACCGGCTGGTTCCTCAGCCAGTCGCACACCGAGGGCATCCTGCGCGACCGGCTGGCCGAGTTCGGCGTGCGCGTCGAGCTGAACACCGCGCTGACCGGCTTCGAGCAGGACGCCGACGGCGTCACGGCCACGCTCAGCACGGGCGAGACCGTCCGCGCGGCGTACCTCGTCGGCGCCGACGGGGGCAAGAGCTTCGTGCGCAAGACGCTGGGGATCGCGTTCGAGGGCAACACCGACGAGTCGATCCGGATGTTGCTCGGCGACGTCCACGCCGAGGGGCTCGACCGCGCGTACGGCCACTGGTTCGCGGCGCCGGAAGACCCGATGAGCGGCATGGTGTTCAGCCCGCTGCCGGGCACCCCGTGGTTCCAGTTCGGCGCGCCGCTCGGCGACGGCGAGCTGGACGCCGAGACGGCCCTGCCCGCGGTCCAGGCCCGGCTCGACGCGCTCAGCGGCGGCACCGTCCGGCTGTCCGACCTGGCCTGGTCGACGGTGTGGCGGCCGAACGTCCGGCTGGCGGCGCGCTTCCGCGACGGCCGGGTCTTCCTGGCCGGCGACGCGGCGCACGTCCACCCGCCGACCGGCGGCCAGGGCCTGAACACGGGCGTCCAGGACGGCTACAACCTGGGCTGGAAGCTCGCGGACGGCTCACCCGAGCTGCTCGACAGCTACGAGGCCGAGCGCCGCACGAACGCGGCGCGCGTGCTCGGGATTTCGACGGAGCTGCTGCAGAAGTACGTCGACGGCGCCGAGGACGCGCACGAGCGCGGCGAGGACTTCCAGCAGCTGGACATCAGCTACCGCGGCGGCCCGCTGTCCCCGGCGGGAACGGGCGCGCTCCAGCCCGGCGACCGCGCACCGGACGCGCCCCTGCTCGACGCGAACGGCAAGCGGGTCCGGCTGTTCGAGCTGTTCCGCGGCCCGCACGCGACTTCGCTGACCTTCGGCGACGGTCCGTCGGAGGGGTACCGGATCCTGCCGGCGGGCAGCGTCGCCACGGGCACCGACCTGGTCGACGACGGCGGCCACGCGTACGCGGCGTACGAGGCCGAGGGCGGCCGGCGGGTCGTCATCCGGCCGGACGGGTACGTCTGGTCGGTGGCCTAGTCACGACATCCCGCTGTGCGTGGAGTTGTCGTAGGTGCCGTTCGGCTTGGCGCGGTACGGGTAGCGGCCGAGCTTCCGCCCGCGCCGCACCCGGCGACCGGCCAGGACGAGGGTGGTGATGATGGCCAGGAAGAGCAGGACCACACCGCCGATGCCCAGGGTCAGTGCCGTCGCCATCGGCCCAGGTTACGGTCCTCGGCTCGGAGTGGGGGCGGCCGAAATGCCAGGAATGAGTCATTCACTGCGCCGGACGCCAGTAATGAGTCATTCACTGCGTTCAGGCTTCGGTGGCAGCAGCTCCCGGGGGCGCGAATGTGTCATTCGCGGCGCGGGAGGTCCCGAATGAGTCATTCGCGACCTCGCCCGGCCGGACGGGTACGTCCGGTCGATGTCATGAGGCCGCACTTTCCTAGGGAAAGATGCGCCGTGGGGAGCCGGAGACGCATCTTTCCCTAGGAAAGATGCGCTGCGGAGGGCCGGAGACGCATCTTTCCCACAGAAAGTGACGAGCGGAGCGGGTCAGGCGTGGAGGGCCCGGGCGGCGTCGTCGACCGCGGCCCAGGAGGCGCGCCAGGTCGCGCGGGCCTCGGCGCGGCGGGCCAGCTCGCGCTCGGCGATGCGGCCGGCGACGAAGCCGACCTCGCCGTCCGCCGTGTCCAGCACCGTGCGCATCCGCTCGGCCGCGTTCACCGCGTCCTGGTGGTCGCCGAGCACCGTCTGGAAGTCCCGCGTCGCCCTGATCAGCTTCTTGATCCGCTTCGCCCGCTTCTTCTTCGCCGACGTCTGGGCCAGCTCGGCGGCGTACCGGAGCTTCTTGCCGTGGATGCGCAGGGCGTGCAGGTCGTCGTCCGGCGGGTCGGCCGGCAGCGCGCGGACGGCCTTGGTGAGCTTGCGGTGCGGCTTCGCCAGTCCGGCGATCAAGTCGTGCCGTTCTTCCGCCGCGGCCGGATTGCCCCGGGTCAGCAGGCTGACCTCCCGCAGCAACGTCGAGTAGCGCGCGCTCGACAGCGCCCGGGTCAGCCGCCGCTTCGCCGCGGCGCGCTCGGTGACGAACCGGGACACCAGCCGGCGTCCGGCGGCCTGGTCGCGGACCTCGAAGTCGGCGATGACCTCGCGCAGGTGCCCGATCAGGACGTCGTAGTCCCGCACCTCGCCGAGCGACTGGCCGAGCCAGCCCAGCTCCGCGCGCACCGGCTCGGCGCCGTCCCCGACCAGCGCGCCGGACAGCTTCAGGACGCTGCGCATCCGCCGCAGCGCGACGCGCATCTGGTGCAGGTCCTCGGGGTCGGCGCCCGAGCGCGTGCCGGCTTCGTACGCGAGCAGCGCGCGGATCTCCCGGTCGAGCTTGGCCCGCACGTGGTGGACCGCCGGATCCGCCGGGCCCGCGGCGACCGGGAGCTCGGGCAAGCCCAGATCGGCCGGGGTGCGAGGCGACGATTCGGTGGTCACCTCACGAATGGTAGGTGAACGACTCGGCCCCACCCAACGCCGTGAATGTCGCATTGAGGGACTTCAAGTCCGTCAATGCGACATTCACGGACCTGCTCAGTTGGCGTGCAGGATCGAGTTCAGCTCGACGCCGGACCCCGTCCGCGGCACGACCTCGACCGCGCCGGTCGCCGAGTTGCGGCGGAAGACCGCGCCCGAGACGCCGCTGAGCTCGCGGGCCTTGACGACCTTGCCGTCGACGACGACCTTCGTCCCCGCCGTCACGTACAGCCCGGCCTCGACGACCGTGTCGTCGCCCAGCGAGATCCCGACGCCGCCGTTCGCGCCGATCAGGCAGCGCTCGCCCAGCGAGATCGTCTCCTTGCCGCCGCCCGAGAGCGTGCCCATGATCGACGCGCCGCCGCCGACGTCCGAGCCGTCGCCGACCACCACGCCGGCCGAGATGCGGCCCTCGACCATCGACGCGCCGAGCGTGCCGGCGTTGAAGTTCACGAAGCCCTCGTGCATCACGGTCGTGCCGGACGCCAGGTGCGCGCCGAGCCGGACGCGGTCCGCGTCGCCGATCCGGACGCCGGCCGGCAGCACGTAGTCGACCATCCGCGGGAACTTGTCGACGCTGTACACGGTCACCGCGCCGCGCGAGCGCAGCCGCAGCCGCGTCGTCTCGAAACCCTCGACCGGGCACGGGCCGTGGTTGGTCCACACGACGTTCGCGAGCAGGCCGAACATGCCGTCGAGGTTCTGGCCGTGCGGGCGGACCAGGCGGTGCGAGAGCAGGTGCAGCCGCAGGTACATGTCGTGCGTGTCGGCCGGGGCGTCGGCCAGCTTGCCGATCGTGGTGCGGACGGCGACGACCTCGACCCCGCGGTCGGTGTCCGGGCCGAGCAGCGCCGCGGCGGCTTCGCCGAGCAGCTCGGTGGCCTCTTCCTGGCTCAGGCGCTCGGTGCCGGCGGTGCCGCCGTCGGTCAGCTTCGGGTGCGGGTACCAGGTGTCGAGGACCGTCCCGTCGGTCGCGACGGTGGCCAGCCCGACGCCGCTGGCGCCGGTCGTTTCGGGGTTCGGGCTCTGCTCGCTCACGGCCTTCACCGTAGTCCGTAACTTCTGGGGCCAAGCCCCAGACCCCAGCCGGGGGCAAGCCCCCTGAACCCCCGAAAGACCGGGGGTGACCCCGGTCAACCCGTCGTGGGCCGGGCTTCGACCTGCTTCTTCAGGCCCGACAGAGCAGCGGCGACGTCGACCAGCGCCTGCGTGCAGGGGCCACCCGGGTCGGGCACGTTCGTGCACCCGGCGCCGCGGAACGCCTTGATGGCCGTGTCCAGCTTGTCGGCTTCGGCGACCAGCTGCGGGTCGCGGTCGTCGGCGCGCTTGCGGGCCGTGCCCGGCACGTTGGCGACCTCCGTGACGTACTTCTCACAGCCCTTCGGCAGCTGGGTGCGCGGGCTCGCGTAGCACTGGTCGGCGGTCAGCGCGGCCAGCTTCGTCGGGAGCGCGTCCGGTCCGGGCTCGCCGCCCTGCTTGGGGGTCGGGCCCGCCTCGTTGCCGCAGCCGGACAGAACCAGGACCAGCAACGCGCCGCCCACGGCGACTCCGAACCTACGCACACCCCCACGGTAGCGTGCCGGGCATGAGCCTCGACCTGCACGCCGACCCCGTCGCCCTGACTGCCGCGCTCGTGGACGTCTTCAGCGTCTCGGGCAGCGAGGCCGAGCTGGCGACGCTCGTGCAGGAAGCGCTCGAGAAGCAGGCGCCGCACCTCGAAGTGCTCCGCAACGGCGACGCCGTCCTCGCGCGCACCAACCTCGGCCGCGCGTCGCGGGTCGTGCTCGCCGGGCACCTGGACACCGTGCCGGAAAACGGCAACCTGCCTTCGCGGCGCGAAGGCACCGGCGCCGACGAGATCCTGCACGGCCTCGGCACGGTCGACATGAAGAGCGGCGACGCGGTGTTCCTGCACCTCGCCGCGACGCTGCCGGAGCCGAAGCACGACGTCACCTTCGTCTTCTACGACAACGAAGAGGTCGAAGCGACGAAGAACGGCCTCGGCCGGATCGAGCGCGAGCTGCCGGAGTGGCTGGCCGGCGACCTGGCGATCGTGGGCGAGCCGTCGAACGGCGTGATCGAGGCGGGCTGCCAGGGCACGATGCGCGTCGAGCTGCGGCTTTCCGGGAAGCGCGCGCACACCGCGCGGGCGTGGATGGGGGAGAACGCGATCCACGCGCTGGCCGAGCCCCTGCGGCGGCTGGCGGAGTACACGCCGCGGGTCGTCGACATCGACGGGCTCACCTACCGCGAAGGCCTCCAGGCGACGTCGATCAGCGGCGGCGTGGCGGGCAACGTGGTCCCGGACGCGGCGGTGCTGACGGTCAACCACCGCTTCGCCCCGGACCGCGACCCGGAGGCGGCCGAGCGTCACCTGCGCGAGGTGTTCGACGGCTACGAACTGTCCGTTGTGGACCTGTCCCCGGGAGCGCTGCCGGGCTTGTCGGCCCCGGCGACGGCCGAGCTGGTGTCGGCGGCCGGCGGTCGCGCGGCGGCGAAGCTGGGGTGGACGGACGTGGCGCGGTTCGCGGCGCTGGGGATGCCGGCGGTCAACTTCGGCCCGGGCGACCCGACGCTGGCGCACACGAAGCAAGAGAACGTCCACACGGCGGAGATCCGCCAGGTCACGGAGATCCTCCGCAAGTTCCTGTCCTGAGTGGCCCAGCGCCCCAATGTGGCGTTCGGTGCGTCAGACGCACCCAACG
>NZ_JBFBBQ010000106.1:0-30529 GCF_040682775.1 Amycolatopsis sp. NPDC051106
GCACTTTCATATGAAAGTGCGGCCTTCGACGCGGGGAACGACTCGTTCATGACGTCGGGCCGGCCTACCCGCACCAAGGTCGGTCTCTTCACTGAGCAAGCGCCCAGTCGGTCAACTACTCACCCATTCGGGTGTTGTGGAACATTTCGCTGAAGTGTTTCATAGCAGCACGGGAAAGCGGTTACCCCGCGCCCCGCACGCGGCACCTCCTGCGTTGCCGTGCAACGGTTCCGTCGATCCGCCCGCCTGTGTCCGGGCGCGCTTTCGCCTGCCCGGGGAAAGAGAGCGATCCATGTCCGTACTCACCAGCCCGCCGACGTCGTCTGGCCCGGGTGAGAAAGTTTCCCTCCGCCGGGGGTGGCGCGCCAAAGCCGCCGGCGTCGTCCTGGCCGCGCTCGCGCTGACCACCGGTGTCGCCGCTCCGGCGCCCGCCGCCGAGAACCCCTACGAACGCGGCCCCGCGCCGACCACCTCCAGCATCGAAGCGAGTCGCGGCAGCTTCGCCACCAGCACTGTCACGGTGTCGCGGCTGGCCGTCTCCGGCTTCGGCGGCGGCACTATCTACTACCCGACGAGCACGACCGCGGGCACGTTCGGGGCCATCTCGATCGCGCCCGGCTTCACCGCGCTCCAGTCGAGCATCGCCTGGCTGGGCCCGCGGCTCGCCTCGCAGGGCTTCGTGGTCTTCACGATCGACACCCTGACCACCAGCGACCAGCCCGACAGCCGGGGCCGGCAGCTGCTGGCCTCGCTCGACTACCTCACCCAGCAGAGCTCGGTGCGTTCCCGCATCGACAGCAGCCGGCTCGGCGTCGTCGGGCACTCGATGGGCGGCGGCGGCACGCTCGAGGCGGCGCGCTCCCGGCCGTCGCTGCAGGCCGCGATCCCGCTGACCGGCTGGAACCTGACCAAGACCTGGTCGACGGTCCGCGTGCCGACGCTCGTCGTCGGGGCGGAGGCGGACACCGTCGCCCCGGTGGCCTCGCACTCGATCCCCTTCTACAACAGCCTGCCGTCCTCTCTGGACAAGGCGTACCTCGAACTGCGCGGCGCCAGCCACTTCGCGCCCAACTCGTCGAACACGACGATCGCGAAGTACACCCTCTCCTGGCTCAAGCGGTTCATCGACAACGACACCCGCTACGAACAGTTCCTCTGCCCGATCCCGAGCACCAGCCTGTCCATTTCGGACTACCGGGGCAACTGCCCGCACAACGGCTGACCGGTCAGCCGGGCACGCCGAGGGAGACGACCACCTTTCCCTTGGCGTGCCCGGCTTCCTGGTAGGCGAACGCGGCACGCAGGCCGTCGAACGGGTAGGTCCGGTCGATGACCGGCGTGAGCCGGCCGCGCTCGGCGAACGCGGCCAGCTCATTCAGGACGGCCGCCTTGTCCGGGCAGGCGACCGCGTCGGCGAGCACCACTCGCCGTCGCGCGAAAGGGCCCGCGGCCAGCGCGGCGAAGACGTGCCCGGCGGGCTGCAGCCGGCGCCCGGCCGGGCCACCGACGGCGACGAACGTGCCGTCGCGCTGCAGCACCCGGCGGCACGCGAACACGGACCGGCCGCCGGCGATGTCCAGCACGAAGTCGTAGCTCCGCCCACTGCGGGTGAAGTCCGCCGAGCGGTGGTCGACGACGTGCTCCGCACCGAGCGAGCGGACGAGGTCGACGTTCGCCGGGCCGCAGACGGCGTCGACCTCGGCCCCCAAAGCTCGCGCCAGCTGGACGGCGAAGGTGCCGACGCCGCCGGAAGCGCCGTTGACCAGCACCCGCTGCCCGGGTCCCACCCCGCGCAAGGAGAGCAGCGCGGTCACGGCGGCCATCGGCATCGTCGCCGCCTGCTCGTGGGTCAGGTTCGCCGGCATCGGCGCCAGCAGGCTTTCGGGCACGCAGACGTACTCGGCGTGGGCACCCCGCGGCAAGAGGGCGTAGACGTCGTCACCGGGGGCGAACTTCGTCCCCGCCGTCTCGACCCGGCCCGCCAGGTCGCAGCCGAGGACGCCGACCGGCGGGCGGCGCAGGCCGAAGCCCCCGGTCATCAGGCGCGCCACGTGGGGTTCGCCTCTCAGGAAGTGCCAGTCGTACGGGTTGATCGACGTGGCGTGCACCCGCACCAGCACTTCGCCGTCGCCCGGTACCGGATCGGGCACGTCTTCCCAGGTCAGGCTGTCCGGTGGGCCGTACACACGCTGGACGAAAGCCTTCATCACGTCTCCCTTACGTCGTAAGTCTTACGTCGTAAGGTAGCTGCGGGCCGAGCACGGGGTCAAGGTGCCTTACGTTGTACGATCTTGGGCGTGACCACCGAAGCCCGGAGCCCGTTGAGCCGGGAGCGCGTGCTGCGGGCGGCCGTCGCGCTCGCCGACGAGCACGGCCTGCCCGCGGTGACGATGCGCCGGCTCGCGGAGGAGCTCGGCGCCGAAGCGATGTCGCTCTACTACCACGTGGCCAAGAAGGAGGACGTGCTCGACGGGATCGTCGACGTTGTGGCGCAGGAGATCAACGAAGCCGTCGCGCGCCTGGAAGACGGTCCGGACTGGCAGCGGACGGCCCGCCGGCGCATCCTCGCGGCCCGTCAGGTGTTCCTCCGCCACCGCTGGGCGCCGGCGCTGTTCGAGACGCGGTCGTCGACGAGCCTCGCCGTGCTGAAGTACTACGACAGCCTGGTCGGCGTGATGCGCGAAGGCGGGTTCTCGCACGACCGGATCCACCACGCGCTGCACGCGCTCGGCAGCCGGGCGCTGGGCTTCAGCCAGGAGCTGTTCGACCCGGGCGCGGGCGCGTCGGCCGAGGTCCCCGCGGACCTGGCGGCGCAGCTGCCGAACCTGGCCGGAATGCTGAGCGAGATCGCCCACGACGACCCGGATTCGACGCTGGGCTGGTGCGACGACCAGTTCGAGTTCGAGTTCGGGCTGGACATCGTCCTCGACGGCCTGGACCGGCTGCGGGAGCGGTAGTCCACCAGGTGGGACCGCGGCCCGGCCGGAGGCAGAATCGTCGGTGTGTCGCGACCACTGCGGAAGCTCGGCTTCCTGACCATCGGCCTGTTCGACCCCGCCGACCCGCGGCGGGGGCACGAGTCGACCCTCGAGATCATCGAGCTCGGCGAACAGCTCGGGTTCGACAGCGCCTGGGTGCGGCACCGGCACCTGCAGCACGGCATTTCCTCGCCCGTCGCCGTGCTCGCCGCCGCTTCCCAGCGGACACGCCGGATCGAGCTCGGGACCGCCGTCATCCCGCTCGGCTGGGAGAACCCGCTGCGACTGGCCGAGGATCTGGCCACCGTCGACCTGCTCTCGGGCGGCCGGCTCAACCCGGGGCTCAGCGTCGGGCCGCCGATGCGGTGGGACGACGTCAAGCAGGCCCTCTACCCGGACACCGCCGACGTCGAAGACTTCTCCTACGACCGGGTGGAACGGCTGCTCGGTTTCGTGCGCGGCAAGCCGGCCACCGGATTCAGCGGGACGCAGGGCTTCGAGGTGTTCTCCGACCGGGTCCAGCCGCAGGCGCCCGGACTCGGCGACCGCCTGTGGTACGGCGGCGCGAGCCTGCGCTCGGCCGAGTGGGCCGGCAAGCACGCGATGAACTTCCTGACCAGCAGCGTGGTCAAGGCCGATGGTGACAGCAGCGACTTCGCCGAGATCCAGCTTGCGCACATCAAGGCGTTCCGCTCCCATCATCCGGACGGTGCGACCGCCCGCGTCTCGCAGGGACTGGTCGTCATCCCGACCGACAGCGCGACGCCGGAGCAACGCGCGAAATACGAGGCGTACGCGGAGAAGCGGCTTCCCCGCACCGCGGAACCGCAGGGCCCGGCGCGAATGCTGTTCTCCCCCGACTTCGTGGGCACGTCGGCCGAGATCGCCGAACGGCTCCACGCGCACAAGGCGTTCCGCGAGGTCGATGAGGTGGCTTTCGCCCTGCCGTTCACCTTCGAACACGAAGATTACGTGCAGATCCTCACCGACATCGCGGAACGCCTCGGTCCGGCGCTGGGCCGGAAGTCCTGACCTACTTGTTGGTGCCCGGGGTCAGGACCTTGTCGATCACGAAGACCGTGGCGTTCTTCGTGGGGACGTTGCCACACAGGATCTTCGCGCCGTTGACGGTCATGTTGTCGCCCGAGCCCTCGATCTTGAGCGGGCCGCCGGCGGTGTTCAGCGACTCCAGGGTGCCGGCCGACTCGAGGCCCTTGGCGTCGTAGCGCTTGCCGACGACGTGGTACTGCAGGATCGGCGCCAGCTCGGCCGGCTTGCCCGCCAGCTCGGTGAACTTGGCGTCGCCCAGCGCGGCGAACGCCGGGTCGGCCGGCGCGAACACGGTGATGGCCTGCTGGCTGTTGAGGGTGTCGACCAGGTTGGTGGCCTTGACGGCCGCCACCAGCTTGGTCAGCAGCGGGTTCGTCGACGCGGCCGACGCGACCGGCTGCGGGCCCATCGAGTCGAGCGAGCCGGGCGCGGACCCCTGCGGCAGCTGCGAACAGGCCGGCCCGAAGACGTCGGCGTTGGTGGTCACGCCGTTGGACGCGGCGGAGTCGGTCGGGGGTGCGGCCATCGACGAGGACGGTGCGGGGGCCGGGGCACTGCTGGAGCTCCCGGAGGAAGCGGTGTCGCTGCCGCTGCACGCGGTCAGCGAAAGCGCGGCCACGGCGGCGAAACCGATTCCGGCGACACGAAGCTTGGTCACGAAAATCACTCCAAAAAAGCGGCTGTGAACTTCTTCTTGCGGATGATTCGGGGCTGGATCGGAAACGGATTGGCGTCCGATCGGGTGATGCGCGTCACCGGGCGGTGAAATTGATGCCGTGCCACCCGGTGGCCCCGTCGGGAACGGTTCCGGCGCGCAGGTCGGTCTGCGTGTAGCCGTTTTTGTCGGTCGCCCGGCAGACGACCTGGTGGCCGCCGGGCGTGGCGTCGAACTCGATCCACCACATGCGCCAGGTTTCGAGATTCACTTGCTGCGATAGCATGGCTTCGCGCCACGGGCCGTCGTCGATCCGCACTTCGACCCGGTCGACGCCGGTGTGCTGCGCCCACGCGATCCCGGCCACGCGCACCTTTCCACTGGGGACGGTTTCGAACCCCTTCGGCGTGTCGATCCGCGATTCCGTCTTGATCGGCGCTTCCCGGCCCCAGCCGCGTTTCAGCCAATACGCCTGCCGCGCCTGCCAGGTCGTCACTTCGAGGTCGGTCACCCATTTCGTGGCCGACACGTAGCCGTACAACCCGGGTATCACCAGCCTCGCCGGAAAACCGTGCTCGATCGGCAGCGGTTCGCCGTTCATGCCGATCGCGAGCATGGCGCCGCGTCCACGGTCCATCGCCGCGGCAAGGGGGCTGCCGGACGTCCAGCCGTCCACACTGGACGAGAAGAGCTGCTCGGCGCCGGGGCGCACGCCGGCCTCCTCGAGCAGGTCCGCGAGGTCGACGCCGAGGAAGTTCGCCGTCGACACGTAGGTGCCGCCGACCTCGTTGGAGACGCACGTCATCGTGATCGTGCGTTCCACGAGCGGCCGGTTTCGGATGTCCCCATAACCGTAACGGATCTCGCGGTCGACCATGCCGTGCAGCCGCAGGCTCCAGTCCTCGGTCCGCACCTGGGGGACCGACAACGCGGTGTCCACGCGGTAGAAGTCCGAGTTGCGGGTGAGGAACGTCGGGGTGCCCAGCTTCGCGAAGTCGGCGTCCGCCGGGATCATCGGCGCGGTCCGGGCCGGGACCAGCCGCCCAACCGCCTCGCGCGACGACGCCGCGTCCCGGCTGCCGGCGAGCAGCTGCCCGCCGAGCCCGGCGACCCCGGCTCCGGCGACCACGCCGGCGCCGGCCAGCAGCACCGTCCGGCGCGACGAGCCCCCGGCGGGTTGCGGCGCGGCGTCGCGCCGGGCCAGGCGGTGCAGCAGGGCGAACACCGCGACCCCGGTGACCAGGCTCGCCAGCGGGGCGAGCAGCGCGAGCGCGTCGAGGTCGGGTCGTTCGTACACCGCGACGAGGCCGACCAGGCCGAACCCGGTGACCACGACGAGCCCCGGCCACGGCGTGCGGCGCGAGAGGAGACCCGCCACCGCCGACACGACCACCATGACCGCGGCCATCCCCGCGAGCAGCACGAGCTTGTCGTACGTGCCGAAGGTGCGGACCGCGAAGTCCTTGAGCTCCACCGGGGTCAGGTCGATGGCGCCGTTGCCCACCGCGAGGTACGGCGAAGCGTTGATGCCGACGAGGCCGGCGACGAGGTGTCCCGCCGCCAGCGCCGCCGCGAGCGCCAGGACGCCCAGGAGGGCGGCCACCCGGCGGCTCAGCCGGGGCTCGGGCGCCTCACCGGGTGCCGGCGAGGCTTGTTCGGCCGTTGACGTGCTCATGGTTCTCCAGTCGTGGCACTAGGTCAGGGAGATCCGGGTGACCGCCGGGGTCGTGGGACCGGCCGAACCACCCGTGGGTTCGACGGTGATCCCGATCCGGTCGATGCCGGGCGGGAGGTCGGACATCAGCATCCGCGGCTGCAGGATCCCCGCCGAGAGTGCTTCCCCGGCGCGGATCATCCACACCTGGTAGACGTGCCCGGCGTCGAGAGCGGGCAGCCCGGAAGCGAGCAGGACGGCCTGGTTCCGGCTGCGTGAGACGACGAGCGTCGCGCTGCCCTCACCGGCGCTCTGGATGGCGGTCGCGTCCGGCGCGGACAGCACCGAGTCGACCGGAGCCGGCGGCGCGGACGTCGTGACGACGCCGACCCCGACCGCGACGACGGCGGCAGCGGCGGCCCCGAACAGCGCGACGCGCAGCCCGAAAGCCTTGGTGCGCCGTCGTTTTCCGGGCGCTGTGACCCGTGGCGGCAGCTGGCGGGTGCGGGCCGTCTCGGCGAGCACCAGCGCCTTCAGCTCCGGCGGCGGCCCGACGGCCTCGGCCACGCCGAGCCAGGTACCGGTCGCCCGCAGCTCGGCCACCTCCTGGCGGCACGCGGCGCATTCAGCGAGGTGCCGTTCGAACCCGGCACGCTCCACATCGGACACCGCGTCCAGCGCGTAGGCCCCGGTCAGCGTGTGCAGCTCGGCGGTCATCGATCCACCCCCAGGCAGTCACGCAGCCGGATCAAACCGTCCCGGATGCGGGTTTTCACGGTCCCGGGCGCCACCTTCAGCACCTCGGCGACCTCGGGATAGGTGTAGCCGTTGTAGTACGCCAGCACGATCGACTCGCGCTGGAGATCGGTGAGCTGGGCGAGGCACTGCCGCACCCGCTGCTGGTCGAGAGTGGCCAAAGTGGACTCGGTGACCTCGTCGAACGGCCGCCGCACATCCATCCGGCCCGCCCGGTCCTCACGGTCGAGCACGGCCTGGTGCGAGCGCACGCGGTCCACGGCCCGGCGGTGGGCGATCGTCAGCACCCACGACAGCGCGCTGCCGCGCTCCGGGACGTACCTCGTGGCTTTGCGCCACACCTCCACCAGCACCTCCTGCGCCACTTCCTCGGCTTGGGCGTGGTTGCGCAGGACGCGCGTCACCAAGCCGAGCACCGGTCCGGCGATGAAGTCGTACAGCGCCGCGAAGGCGGATTCGTCCCCCGCCGCGACGCGCCGGAGCAGCTCCTCGGCGTTCGCCGCGGGCACCGGCTCTCCGTCCGGTTGCAGCCGCAGCCGCCCTCGCTCTCCCATGCCCGGCACCCTCCACCTCACCCTGCTTGTGGGAGGCGTTCGCGGCCGGACGGCGTCGCGGACTGGTGTGGGGTGGCGCTTCCCACCCGGACGGTGCAACTCCGGCGCCGGGACCCATCCGGGGGTGCGACGGCTCCGAAAGCCTGGCGTCGAGTTGTGGGCGGCGGGGTTCGTGGGGACTTTTGGATGCGCAGCGACTCAACCTCCGGAGTTGCTCAACTTCTGGGGTGACCTCAGTCGCGCATCGGCTCCAAAAGTGGAGTCACTTCAGTTGTGCAACGAATCCAGTCATGCACCCAATCCAGTCATGGAGTGGGTCCAGTCATGCACTGATCCAGTCCTGCGGTTGGTCGAGTCCTGCGGTGGTCCAGTCCTGCGGTGGGTCGAGTCATGTAGCGAATTCAGCCGCGCACCCGATCCAGTCATGTAGTGAATCCAGTCGCGCACCGGCCGCAAGGTGCATTGATGCCGAAGGTGTAGTGACTACACTTATGCATCGACTTCATATAGACCGCTCACACCAGGTGAGGAAATTGCCCGTTCGGCCACGCGGACGGTGACCTCGGACACTTCTTGATCACCCCAGAGTGTGAAAGTTTTTCGGAACGCTGGGCGTTGAACTGACTATGGGTTATCCCTGGAACCAGACGAAGTTAACCGACGAGTAGCAAAGGCGGTCCCCATGGCCGACCCGCACAGCGTGACCAGTGCCAGCTTCGACTTCGGCCTCCGCACCTTCGGGGCGGCGCCGCGGCCGGTGCCGACCGAGCTGGAGTACGACACCCGTGACCCCTACGCGGTCGCCGTGGTGCTGCACGCCGGCCCGAGCGCCGTCCGGTGGCTCTTCGGGCGCGACCTGCTCGCCGACGGCCTGCTCGCCCGCCGCGGCGACGGTGACGTCCGCATCGGGCCCGCCGACGACCCCGCGCTGGTCCTCGTGGAGCTCAACTCCCCCGACGGCGCCGCCGTGCTCGAGGCGCCCGCGAAGGAGATCGCCGCCTTCCTCGACCGGACCTACGACGCCATCCCGGCCGGGAGCGAGACGGACTGGTTCGACTTCGACGAGGAACTCGCGAAGCTGTCTTACCAGGACTGAGGCTCAGCCCGCCCCGCACGCGGGCCGCGGACCACCTGCGAAGTCCTGCGTCGGGCCGCGGCTGGACGAGCCTCACTGAGTACCGTCCCGCGGGTGAGCTTCTTCCTGACGAAAGTGCTCGCCGCGCTCGACGACGGCGGCGATCGTGTCCTGTTCCACTCCGGCGGCGTCACGACCTACCACCAGGCCCGCGACCGCCTGCGCCGGCTGCACGCCGGGCTGGACACGACCGGGACCGTCGCCGTCGACCTGCGCAACCGGCCGGAGACGCTGCTCGTGCAGCTCGCCGCCCTCCTGCGCGGCGCGACCGTGCTCATGGTCCCGGCCTCGGCGCCGACCCAGGACCGGCTCGCCGCGGCCAGGGGCGCCACCGTCGTCACCGACCGGCCACAGGACTGGCCACAGGACCGGCCAGGCGACGTCCGCACCCTCGACGACCTCGACGGCGAGCCCGAGCCCCTGGACCCGCCCGAAACCGTCACCCTCCTCTTCCCCACCGGCGGCACCACCGGTACCCCGAAGCTCATCCGCCACAGCGGCATCTACGACGGCATGGCGTACATCTTCACGCCGAACCCGGACGGCCCCGGCCGCACCCTGCTCGTCGCACCGATGACGCACATGACCGGCAACGCCACCGTGCTCGGCGCCCTCCTGCGCGGCGACACCGTGGTGCTCCAGGACGGTTTCGACGCGGGAGCCGTCCTCCACGCCATCGAAGAACACCGCATCGACACGCTCTCCCTGACCCCGCCACGCCTGGCCGCCGTGCTCGACCACCCGGCGCGGGCGACCACCGACCTCAGCAGCGTCCGCTCCCTCTCCCTCGGCGCCGCGCCGCTGCCGCCACACCGGTTCGCCCAGGCCCTCGACGTCTTCGGCCCGGTCGTCGGCCAGGGCTACGGCCTCACCGAGGCCCCGATGATCGCGAGCATCTCCGCCGCCGAACTGGTCGGCCACCCCGAACGGCTCGGCTCGGTCGGCCGGATCGTGCCCGGCATGGAAGCGCGGATCACCGCGGACGGCGAGGTCGAGGTCCGCGGACTGTCCATGATGGACGGTTACCTCGGCGGGCCGCCGGTCGGCGCCGGCTGGCTGCGCACCGGCGACCTCGGCCGGTTCGACGACGAGGGCTACCTCTACCTGCTCGACCGCGCCGACGACGTCGTCGTGGTCGGCGACCACGGCACGAAGGTCCCGACCACCGTCGTCGAACACGCCCTGGAGACGCACCCGGCGGTGCGGAGCGCCGCCGTCTTCGGCCTCGCCACCGGAGACGGCCAAGCGCTGCACGCCGTCGTCGTCACCACGAGCGAAGTGACCGAAGACGACCTGAAAGCCCACGCGCGAGCCGCCTTCGGCCAGGAGCACTACGTCCCGGCGAACGTGGACTTCGCCGACGCACTCCCCCTCACCGACGTGGGCAAGGTCGACAAACGCGCGCTCGTTCAGCTCGTGACGGCGCCGTAGGACGACGACCGGACCAGCTTCGCGTACTTCCCGAGCACCCCTTCCGGGAACTTGTTCGGCAGCGGCTCCCAGCCCTCGCGACGACGAGCCAGCTCGGCCGCGTCGACCAGCAGGTCGATGCTGCGGCCCTTGATGTCGACGGCGATCCGGTCGCCGGTGCGGACGAACGCGATCGGCCCGCCGTCGGCCGCTTCGGGCGCGACGTGGCCGATGCACAGGCCGGTGGTGCCGCCGGAGAAGCGCCCGTCGGTCAGCAGGAGGACGTCCTTGCCGAGGCCGGCGCCCTTGATCGCCGCGGTGATCGCGAGCATCTCGCGCATCCCCGGCCCGCCCTTGGGGCCTTCGTAGCGGATGACGACGACGTCCCCGGCCTGGATCCGGCCCTCGTTCAGCGCCGCCATCGCCTCCTGCTCGCGCTCGAACACGCGCGCCGGGCCTTCGAAGTTGGCCGTGTCGAAGCCCGCGGACTTCACGACGGCGCCCTCGGGCGCGAGCGAGCCGCGCAGGATGGTGATGCCGCCGGTCGGGTGCAGCGGGTTGTCCAGCCGCCGCAGGACCTCGCCGTCGATCGGGTCGGGGTCCAGCTCGGCGAGGTTCTCCGCCACCGTGCGGCCGGTGACCGTCAGGGCGTCGCCGTGGATCAGGCCTTCGTCCAGCAGGGCCTTCATCAGCACCGGGATGCCGCCGTGGCGGTCGATGTCGTTCATGACGTACTTGCCGAACGGCTTGAGGTCGCCCAGGTGCGGGACGCGGTCGCCGACGCGGTTGAAGTCGTCGAGGGTCAGCTCGACCTTCGCCTCGTGCGCGATGGCCAGCAGGTGCAGCACGGCGTTGGTCGAGCCGCCGAGGGCCATGATGACCGTGATCGCGTTCTCGAACGCTTCCCGCGTCAGGATGTCGCGCGCGGTGATGCCCTTTTCGAGCAGCCCGACCACGGCTTCCCCCGAAAGGTGCGCGTAGTGGTCACGACGGCGGTCCGCGGACGGCGGCGCGGCCGACCCCGGCATGCTCATCCCCATGGCCTCGGCCGCCGACGCCATCGTGTTCGCCGTGTACATGCCGCCGCACGCGCCCTCGCCGGGGCAGATGGCGCGTTCGATGCGGTCCAGGTCGTCGGTCTTCATGCGGCCCGCCCGGCACGCGCCGACGGCCTCGAAGGCGTCGATGAGCGTGACGTCCTTCTCGGTGCCGTCGGTGAGCTTCACCCAGCCGGGGGCGATGGTCCCGGCGTAGAGGAACACCGACGCCAGGTCGAGGCGCGCGGCGGCCATCAGCATGCCGGGCAGCGACTTGTCGCACCCGGCCAGCAGGATCGAGCCGTCGAGGCGCTCGGCCTGCATGACCGTCTCGACGGAGTCGGCGATGACCTCCCTCGACACCAGCGAGAAGTGCATCCCGTCGTGGCCCATGGAGATGCCGTCGGACACCGAGATCGTGCCGAACTGCAGCGGGTAGCCGCCGGCCGCGTGCACGCCCTCCTTCGACGCCTGCGCGAGCCGGTCGAGGGAGAGGTTGCACGGCGTGATCTCGTTCCACGAACTGGCGACGCCGATGATCGGTTTCTTCCAGTCGCCGTCCCCCATCCCGACGGCGCGGAGCATGCCGCGCGCGGGCGCGGCCTCGATCCCGTCGGTCACCGTGCGGCTGCGGGGCTTCGGGTCGATCGTCATCTCACTGGCCTCCGATACGACGTTCGGACGCACTGCATGCTACCCGCGTCCGCGCGGTCCGCTGGCCGGAACGATTCCCTTCCCGGACCCGGGCGAAGCGGCGAAAACTCGGGCAAATGATCGCCACGGTGGTGTGGGGCACGGGCAACGTCGGCCGTGCGGCAATCCGGGCCGTCGACGCCCATCCGGCGCTGGAGCTCACCGCGGTGCTCGTCCACGACCCGGCGAAGGTCGGCAAGGACGCGGGCGCGCTGGCGGGGGTCGGTGACTTGGGCGTCCCGGCCACCGACGACGTCGGCGCCGTGCTGGGCGCGGGTCCGCGAGCCGTCGTCTACGCCGCTTCGGGTGACGTCCGGTTCGACGACGCGCTCGCCGACATCGTCCGCGCCCTCGGGTCGGGCGCGGTCGTCGTGACGCCGGCGCTCTACCCCCTCTACGACCAGCGCAACGCGCCGCCCGAGCTGCGTGACCCGGTGCTGGCCGCGATCAAGGAGGGCGGCGGCTCGCTGTTCGTCTCCGGCGTCGACCCCGGCTGGGGCAACGACGTGCTGCCGCTGCTGATCAGCGGGCTCGGCACCGACGTCGACGTCATCCGCTGCCAGGAGATCTTCGACTACTCGACCTACGAGCAGCCCGACTCCGTCCGGTACCTGGTCGGCATGGGCCAGCCGATGGACTACGACCCGCCGATGCTGATGACCGGCGTGCCGTCGATGGTCTGGGGCGGGCAGGTCCGGCTGATCGCGCGCGGCTTGGGTGTCGAGGTCGACGAACTCCGCGAGACGCTGCAGCGGCGTCCCCTCGAGGAAACCGTCTCCACGCGCACCATGGGCGAGTTCGAGAAGGGCACGCAGGGCGCGGTGCGGTTCGAGGTGCAGGGCATCGTCGACGGCGAGCCGCGGATCGTCATCGAGCACGTCACGCGCATCCACCCGTCGTGCGCGCCGGACTGGCCGACGCCGCCCAGCGGCGACGGCGCCCACCGCGTGATCATCGAAGGCCGCCCGCGCATCGAGGTCAGCGTCGAGGCGAGCGACGAGGGCGAAAACCGGTCGGCGGGCGGCAACGCGACCGCCGTCGGCCGGCTCGTCGGCGCGATCGACTGGCTGGCCGCGGCGGAACCCGGCCTCTACGACGCACTCGACGTCCCGCTGCGCCCGGCAGCCGGCAAGCTCGGAAGGAGGCGTCCGTGAACATCGACATCCCCGAGGGCAAGGACCCGATCGGGTACGTGTGGGGCGAGATGGTGCCCGGCATCGGCATCGCCGCGTCGCAGTTCTCGCTCGCGGTCTACGCGCACACGACGCTGGGGCTGCGGGAGTTCGAGGCCGCGCGGCTGCGGATCGCGCAGCTCAACGGGTGCGTCTTCTGCCTGGACTGGCGCACCGAGCGCGACGGCGTCAAGGTCGAGCCGGAGTTCGCGGACGCGGTCCTCGACTGGCGCACCACCGACCGCTTCGACGACCGGACGCGCCTGGCGGCCGAGTACGCCGAGCGGTACACACTGGACCACCACAACCTCGACGACGAGTTCTGGAAGCGGATGGGCGAGCACTACTCGCAGCAGGAGATCGTCGAGCTGAGCATGAGCCTCGGCGCGTGGCTGGCGTTCGGCCGGCTCAACCACGTCCTGGGTCTCGACACCGTCTGCGTCCTCCCGTCCCACCAGTCGTGAGTGGGAAACAGGGTTCCAACCCTGTTTCCCACTCACGACGACTTGCGCCGGGCTAGAAGTCCGTGGCGATGATCTTTTCGATGTTCCGTTCCGCCAGCGCGGTGATGGTGACGAACGGGTTCACGCTCGTGTTGCCCGGGATCAGGGAGCCGTCGATCGCGTACAGGCCCTGGTACCCGGCCAGCCGGCCGTAGTTGTCGGTGGCCTTGCCGAGCACCGCGCCGCCGAGCGGGTGGTAGGTCAGGTGGTCGCCCCAGATCTTGTACACCCCGAAGAGGTCCGTCCGGTAGATCGTCCCTTCCTTGGAGTTGATCTTGTCGAAGATGGACTTCGCCATGTCGATCGACGGCTGCTTCCACGCCGTCTGCCAGTTGAGGTCCACGTTCTGCGTCGAGGGGTTGTAGGTGAACTGGGCCCGGTTCGGGTTCTTCGTGATCGACAGGTAGAACGACGCCCACGTCTCGATCCCGGTCGGCAGCGGCGCGACTTCGGCGAACGCGCCGCCCGCGTTCCAGTTGTCGATGCCGCCGCACGGGATGGACGACTGGAGGCTGCCGGTCGGGTCCCAGATGTGGTTGGCGCGCCCGCACATCACGTTCCCGTTGTCGCCCCAGCCCTTGCCGACCTCGCCGTTGAGGTTGGGCAGCGCGCCGGTGGCCTTCAGCTTCACCAGCAGCTTGCTCGTGCCGACGCTGCCCGCGGCGAAGAACACCTTGTCCGCCGTCACGGACTTCGTCGCCGTCACCGCGCCCGTGGTGGTCAGCTGGTCCATGACGACCGTGTAGCCGCCGCCGGACGCCGGCGCCACCGACGTCACCCGGTGCAGCGGGGAGATGGTGACGCGGCCGGTCGCCTTGATCAGCGGCAGGTAGGTCTTCTGCAGGGACTTCTTGCCGTAGTTGTTGCCGTACAGGATTTCCCCGGCCAGCGCCGAGCGCGGCACGGTGTTGGCCTGCTCCTGCTCCATGTAGTTCCAGTCGTAGACGTCCGGCACGAAGACGAACGGGAACCCGGACCGCTGTGCTTGTTTCCGCCCGACGCGCGCGTACTGGTAGCACTCGGCGGTCTCGAACCAGTCGGGGCGGACGAGCCCGACGCCGAGTCCGGAGTTGGCGCGCGGGTAGTAGATGCTGTACATCTCGTCGGCGTTGACGGTCGGGAGGATCGCGCCGAAGTTCTCCCGCTTCGGCGTGACGGCCATGCCGCCGTTGACGAGCGAGCCGCCGCCGACGCCGCGGCCCTGGTACACGGTGATCCCGCTGAACTCCTCGGCGTCGAGGATGCCGGTGTACTTCGGGATGTCCTTGTCAATGGGGAACCCGAGGAAGTTGGACAGCGGCTGCTTCGTCCTGGTGCGCAACCAGAACGAGCGCTGGTCGGGCGTGGTCGTGTTGGCGAAGATCTTGCCGTCCGAACCGGGCGTGTCCCAGGCCATGCCCATTTCGATCAGCTGCACGTCGATGCCGGCCTGCGCGAGCCGCAGGGCGGTGACCTGGCCGCCGTAGCCCGAGCCGATGACGAGGGCGGGCACGCGGGCCGCGTCGGCGATGGTCGCTGCGGCCGCCCGGCTCCCCACTGCCGCGGCCGCCAAGATAGAACCAGTTCCAGCGATGAAAAGACGGCGGGAAACTGCGCCAGAAGCTGTTCTCCACACGGGTTCGTCACGCATGTGATAGTCCTCACCGTTGAGGTATATTAGAACAGGTTATAACTCAGTGGTGCAGACAAGTCGACATATACCCGTGAGTAACCTCCCCGGGTTGCGCGAGGATTCCGCTGAATGGGCCATGATGGACGACTGTGGAGTCGACCCGAGTGGACCGCTGGCTTTGGGCGGTCCGGCTGACCAAGACCCGCCCGGACGCGGCAGCGGCGTGCCGGGGCGGTCACGTGCGTGTCAACGACAAACCGGCGAAGCCCGCGACGACCGTGGTACCGGGCGACGAAGTCCGCCTGCGCATCGCCGGGACGACCAGGATCCTCGACGTGGTACGGGTGATCCAGAAACGCGTGGGCGCGCCGGACGCGGTGACGTGCTACGTGGACCGGACGCCGAAGCCGCCCCCGGAGACCGCGATCCCGGTCGCCCGGCGCGACCGCGGCGCGGGCCGGCCGACCAAAAGGGAGCGTCGCGTGCTGGACGCGTTCCGGCAGCAGGAGCTTTGACCCGGTGCGCGATCGAAATGGGTCGATCGCGCCTCTACTGCGGTTTCAGCCCGTCCATCACGAGCGTCAGCAAATGCGCGGTGCGCGCTTCCCGGTCCTTCCCGAAATCGGAGCGCCACAAGAACCCGACGAGCTGCAGGATTTCTTCGGCGTCGACGTCCGGCCGGAGCGTTCCCGCACGCTTCCCCGCGTCCAGCAGCAGGGTGATCGCCGCGCACGTCGGCTCGTAGTACTCCCCTGAGAGATCGGCGCGCGTCGCGGCTTCGACGGCCTCGCCGACCCCGTGTTTGATCCGGCCGTACGCCGCCAGCCGCCCGAACCACCGCCGCAGCGCCTCGGCCGGCGGGTGCTCGGCCAGCAACGCCGGCGCCGCGTCGATCAGTTCCTGGACGTCGTGCCGGTAGACGGCCAGCAGGAGCGCTTCCCGGCTGGGGAAGTGGCGGTAGAGCGTGCCCTGGCCGACGCCGGCCGCCTTCGCGATCGACTGCAGCGAGGCGGCGCTCGACGCCTTGAGCGCGGTGCGCGCGACCTCGAGGATCCGCTCACGGTTCTGTTCGGCGTCGGCCCGCATCGGTGTCACACCCCTCACCCTAGCCAAGCGGACAGCTGTCCGCTACCGTCGGAAAGGCAACCGGACACATGTCCGCTTAATCGAGGAGCTGCCATGATCGAGAACAAGGTCGTCGTGATCACCGGCGCCAGCAGCGGGATCGGCGCGGCCACCGCGACCCTGTTGGCCGAGCGCGGCGCGAAGGTCGTGCTGGGCGCGCGACGCAAGGATCGCCTGGACGAACTGGCCACGAAGCTCGGCGCGGTCGCGCTCCCCACCGACGTCCGGAACCCCTCGGACGTCACCGCGCTGGTCCGGCTGGCTCTCGATCGGCACGGCCGGCTGGACGTCCTGGTCGGCAACGCCGGCATCGCACCGCTTTCGCGGTTCGACGACCTGCACACCGACGACTGGCACGCGATGTTCGACGTGAACGTGAAGGGCGTGCTCAACGGGATCGCGGCCGCCCTGCCGGTGTTCCGCGAGCAGGGAGCCGGCCAGTTCGTGCACACGGCGTCGACGGCGGCGTACCGGACCGTGCCGGCGATGGCGGTGTACGCGGCGACCAAGACGGCCGTCCGCACGATTTCCGAAGGCCTGCGCCAGGAGGCCGGGCCGGACCTGCGCGTCTCGCTCGTGTCCCCCGGCATCATCGCGACGGACTTCGTCGACGGCATCACGGACCCGGTCGAGAGGGCGCAGCTGACCAGCGTTCGGGACGAGGTGGCGATCTCGCCGGACGCGATCGGGCGGGCCATAGCGTTCGCCATCGACCAGCCCGCGGACGTCGACGTGAACGAGATCGTCGTCCGGCCGACCGCCCAGGCCTGACGCGGCAGGAGGCCGGTCAGGATCCCTGCGAAGCCGAGATCGCGGCAGGCATTCGGCAGGCTCGTGTCAGCGGCCTTGCCGGCGATGCCGTGAATGACTCATTCACCTCGTCCACGGTCATGAATGACTCATTCAAGGCGTTCGCGGGAGGCAGCACACCCGACGGCCGACACCGCACCGGCGGCTAACGGCTGTTCGGCCACCGCCGCACGATCACTCCGGACTGAGGAACTCCAGCCGGTTGCCCAGGCAGTCGTGGGTGTAGAAGCGGCGGTGGCCCGGGAAGCCGTCGTCCCATTCGACGCCGTGGTCCGCCAGGCGCTCGGCCAATGCGTCGAGGTCGTCCAGGTCTTCCACGAGGATGCCCGGGTGGGCCTTGCGAGCAGGCCGGAAGTCCGCCTCGACGCCGAGGTGGAGTTCGAGGCTGCCGGCCCGCAGCCAGAGCCCGCCCCGCCCGGCCAGCGCGGGCGGCTTCGGGATTTCGGTCAGACCGAGGACGCCGACGTAGAAGGCGCGGCAGCGCTCTTCGCTGCCCGGCTCGATGGCGAGCTGGACGTGGTGCAGGCCGAAGGTCATGTGCCCAGAGTGCCACGCCGGCCGATGGTCATCTGGCGCTCGGACGCCGAAATCGATGTCATCCGCGTGGATTTCCCGGACACACCGGGGAATTCACCCGCGCCGGGTCGGTTCCCGCCGGAAAACGGGTAGTCCTCCTGGCCGGACGGAGGGGAAGCCATGAACACGGTGAACGAAGCCCCGGATCGCTTGCTGGCCGCCGCGCGGCCGCTCGTCGTGCGCTACTGCCGCGCCCGTCTTGACCCGGGTTCCGCCGACGATGTCGCGCAGGACGTCTGCGTCGCGCTGTTCAAGGCGATGCCGCGGCGGCCGCCGGAGCGGCCGTTCCCGAACTTCGTCTGCGGCATCGCCCGGAACAAGGTCCAAGCCGCCCGCAAGGCCGCGGCGCGCCAGTGGGACGAGCCGGTGGCCGAGCTGCCCGAGGAGAGCGACGCCACCCTCGACCCGGAGTACCACGCGCTGCGCCGCGAACTCGGCGAGCGCATGGCGAAGCTGCTTCAAGTCCTGCCGGAGAAGCAGCGGGAGATCGTGGTCCTGCGCGTGGCGGTCGGCCTGTCGGCGGAGGAGACGGCGGAGCTGGTCGGTTCGACGCCGGGTGCGGTGCGGGTCGCCCAGCACCGGGCGCTCGGCCAGCTGAGGAAGGTCGTCGGGGGCTGAGCCGGCGCTACGCTGGCCAGGTGAGCGACAGCGAGAACTTCGAAGGACGCGATGTCGGGTCCGGGATCTCCGTCATCCGCGAAAGCAGCGACGTCGTCGGTTCCGGGCCGCGCCTGCACCGGCATCCCTACACCGAAACGTTCGTCATCATCCGGGGGCGGGCCCGGTTCACCGTCGGCGACGAGCAGCGCGACGGCGGCGCCGGGGACGTGCTGGTCGTCCCGGCCGGCACCCCGCACAAGTTCGCCGTGCTCGGCCCCGGTGTCTACGAGGCCGTGCACATCCACGAGAGCGACCACTTCATCACCGAATGGCTGGAGTGACCCTCAGAGCCCCCCCTCGGGGATCATCGCGCGCAGCTTCGTCAGGGCGCGGTACTGGGTGATGCGGACGTTGCCCGCCGAGATGCCCAGCGCCTCCGCCGTCTCGTTCGCCGACAGGCCGACGACGATCCGCAGCGACAGGATCTCCTGGTGCAACGGCGGCAGCGACGCCATCAGCCGCCCCAGCCGCGCGCCGAGGTCCAGCTCCAGCACGTGGCTCTCCGGCTCGTTGCCGCCCAGCGGCCGGTCCGGCAGCTCCGACACGGGCTTCGACCGGTCGCGCGCCACCGAGCGGAACGCGTCGGCGACCTTGTTCGCCGCGATCGCCCGCACCAGGTACAGGAACGAACCACCGCGGTCCTGGTAGCCGGGCAGCACCTTCAGCACGGCCAGGCAGACCTCCTGCGCGACGTCGTCGGCCGACAGGTACGACAGGTCGCGCCCGCCGATCCGGGCGCGGCAGTAGCGCACGACCGTCGGCTTGATCAGCCGCAGCAGCGCCTGGACCGCGTCGGGGTCGCCGGCACGCGCCGCCGCCACGAAGGGGTCGAGCTGCTCCTTCGTCAGCTTGCCGTCCGGACGCGGCAGCTCGTCGAGCACGACGTAGCCTTCGACCGCCGTCTCCGCCGTCATGGTGTCCACGGGTTTCCCTCCTCGCATCGTCCACCGGACCGCTCTCGGGTAACCCGTCGCCCACCAGAGCCCACAATGGTCCTGGGACGATTCTTCAATCCGCTTCCCACGATTTTCGGTCCGACAACCGGAGTAATCGAGCCGCTGACCAGCAACGTTGCAGTGGTGTGGTTCTTGTCCAGATATTGTCCGTTAACCACTAACGGGCCACCGGTGTTACCCGGCGGTCCTCCCCCGCACTCGGGTCAATTAGTGGACAGATCCTGCCGTCGCGGGGTGTCCGGTAGCGAATCCGGGCCGCGTTCCGATCCTTGCCGCGTGACTCGACCCGACCGTCAGGAACCGAAGCCATGATCACCCATTGAACGCCACCGGGACCCCCGCGACGGCCGCCGCCCGGTTCGACGTGTTCTTGTGTTCCGCGGCGGCCGACCCAGCGGAGAAAGCGTTGCGCGCCGACGGGCTGCGCGTTTTCCGCGCTGATCCGTTCGATGATTTCGATCGCTGCGCCCGGGAACTGGCGGCGTCCCGCGTTCTGCTCGCCGATCTTCCACCCGGTTTGCGCACGGACCGCGTGCTGACGCTCGTTCCGGGAGAATCGCTGCCGGACCTCGTCCGGCGGGTTCGTTCCGCCGTTTCCGTGGGTCCCGGGCTTTCCTCGTTGGCGGCGATCCACCGGGAACTCGTCGCGCGCCGGACGGTTTCGCTCACCGGGCCGGCGGGCGTCGGCAAGACGACCCTGGCCGAGCAGTACGCGAGTCTCTTCGGCCGGTCAGGGGGCCGCGTGCTGCGGACGGGCCCGTTCGGCCACCTCGACCCGGACGACTTCCTCCCGCAGTTCCACCTCGCCCTCGCGACGGCGGCGGGCACGTCCGGACTCGGGTTCGACCGGGTGCGCACGCGGCTGGCCCGCACGATCGAGACGGCGGGCGAGCGGGTGCTGGTGCTCGTCGACGACGTCCCGGCCGGGCTGCCACCGGGCGTCCTCGACCGGGTCGTGCTGCCGGCGCGCCGGGTCCGCACGCTGCTCACGAGCCGGCGCGACCGCGGGCCGGGGGCGACGGTGGAGGTGCCGGGCCTGCCGCTCGAGGAGGGTTTGCGGGTACTGGGCGCGCCGGACCGGGGTTTCGTCGCCCGCTGCGACGGCCATCCGATGACGTTGCGGGCCACGGCGTTGACCTTGCGGGAGCGGCCCGGGACGTCGCCGGACACCCTGCCGGACACGGCACCCCACGCCATCCGGGAGGTGGTCGTCCGGCTCGGCCGGCCGGCTCGCGAGGTGGTGCGGCTGGGCGGGGTACTGGCCCCGGCCCCGATCCCGCCGGAGGTGGCTCGGAGTGCGGTGGACCCCGCCGAGTTCGAGGCGGCGGTGGCGGAGCTGGCTGCGCGGGGGTTCGCGACGTGGGTGGACGGGAACGTGCGGCTGCAGGCGCTCGCGGTGGAGGTCGCGTGCGGCGCGTTCGGGAAGCCGGGCGCGGACCGGGCGGCGGAAGCGGTCCTCACCGCACTGACCGACAGCGATGATTCTTCGGCCGAGGACCAGACCACCGCCCTCCGGCGGCATCTCCTGCTCCAGCACGCCCGCGTACTAGCCGACCACAGCGCCGCTCACCGGGTCGCGCTCCTGCGTCCCCTCGCCGCCGCGCACGAAGCGCACGGGGATCCCGCCGCCGCCGGGGAAATCCACGCCGTCGTCCTCTCGACCGGCGAGGCGGCCTGCGCGGACTTCACCGCCGCGGCCCGGGTCGAACTCGCCTGCGGGCTCGACGCCGAAGCCCTCGGGCACGCGCGGCAGGCCCTCGTCCTGACCCCCGGCGACCGCGAAGCCGCCCTGGTCGCGGCCCAAGCCCTCGACAGCCAGGGCGACTACGCCGAAGCCGACCGGACGTTCTGGCACGCCCACCTCCCCACCACCGGCGAAGAACGCCGCCACGCAGCGAAAGCCCGCCGGCTGCGCGGCCACCCCCGGGAGGCCGTCGCACTCCTCGAACCCGCGCTCGCCGACCCCGGCCCGATCCACGACGACCTGACCCTCGAGTACGCCCGGAACCTCCTCCAGGCCGGGCAGCCGAAGCGAGCGGGAGACGTCGCCGCGCGCATCGAAGACTGTCCCGACGCGCAGGTGGTCCAAGCCGAAGCAGCTGTGGCCGGCGAAGAACCGGCCGAACTCGAGACGACCTACGCCCACCGATACGGCAGCGAAAGCCCCCTGACGCTGACCGCGTCGGTCCACGCCGGACGCGCCTTGCTGGCCGGAGGTCAACCGCGGCAGGCACTGGAGAAACTGGCCGGGACCGAGCGGATCGTCCGCCGCGTTCTGGGCGACGACCACCTGCTGCACCTGCGGATCCGCCACGGCATGGGCCTCGCGCACGCCCGGCTCCGCGCGTTCGACCGCCAGGCCGACCTGCTCGAAGGCATCCGCGAACCGCAGATCCGGCTGCTGGGCCGGACCCACCCGGAAACCCTCGAGACCCGCCTCGACCTCGGCCTCGCGCTCGCCCTCGGCGGCCGCGGCCCGCTCGAGCGCGCGACGGCACTCGTCGACGACGCCGCCCGCGACGCCGAATCCGCGCCCGGCGTCAGCCCCGCGCTGGCCGCCAAGGCCCGGGCCGCCAAGCAGGTCGTCCGGCTGCCCGAGCCGTTCGTGTCCGCGCTCCACGCGCTCGAACGGCTGGTCTGGCCCTGACGCTCACCCGGCGCCGGCCGGCTGCCAGCTGATCCCGTAGGCGAAGCCCGGCGCGAGGTGCCGGAACCGGACGTGCACCTCACCCGCGTCGTCGGTCTCCAGCACCGCGCCGCGCGGGGAGCGCGTGTCGTTCTGGAACGCCTTTTCCAGCAGCACGATCCGGTCCGGCACCCGGTCGCCGAACCGGACGTGCAGGTCGAACAGATCGCACGGGTGCCGCGGCACGCAGATGTAATGCGGTTCCCGCATGTTCGCCCGGAATCGCAGTCCGATGTCGTGGCGCTCACCGCGTCGCAGCGGCTCCGGCAACCGCAACGCCAGCCCGAACCGGTCACTCGACTCCATCTCCCGGCCGGCGAGCACACCACCGTGGAACACATCGACCGCCAGATCCGACTCGCGTACCGAAACGCCCGATTCCGCGGCCGCGGTGAGGGTCAGTGCCAGGTCCAGCTCGGCGATTTCGTCCGCGTCGGCGACCACCCGGCGGAATTCGAACGCCTCGGCCACCGGCTGGTCGAGTGCGAGGGTGACGCGCAGTTCTTCGGTGTGCCAACTCCGGCTCGGATAGCGCGGCCGCGCATCCGGGGCACCGGCCGCCACGGCCATTGCCGCGACCTGCTCGATTCCTTCGTCGATCCGCCGCCGGACCGTCCGGTCGTCGCGGTCGAGCGTGATCGCCGCCCAGTGCACCCGTTCCTGGTAAAACGGCTTCCGCGCCCGCTCGTCGAGTGCGAACGCCGCCCGCAACGCGATCTTCAGATCGTCCGGCAACGACTCGACCAGTGGCCGCAATCGGTCCGTGAGTTTACGCCTCATGGCCACCGAGTCGTCATCTTCCAAAATGCCACATGTGGCGCGCAAAGCGGGTCCGACGCGATCCGCGAGCGGTGTGGTGAAAATTCCCCTCCCTTTGCGCAAGACCTTCAGCTCGCCGACCACATCCGCCGCACTGAGGTCCACCGTTCCTCCCTCGCCGTTCCCGCACGGGAATCAATAGTCGTCAGCCCCGACGCGGATGTCCAGTCGATCATGGCGCGGCAAACGGATCGTTATCCCGCGGTTTCCGGACCCGCCGCCGCGGGAAACGGGAAAACCTTCCCGGCCGACGCATTCTTGGCGGCCGCACCGATTTCGCATCGGAAAACGACCGGCCCCGGGACACCTCGCCCGGGCCGTGTCGAAAGCGTCGAATACCCGGCCACCGCCGAGCCACTCCTGCGGGTGATCGTCGCGTGGCCGGGAGCGGACCGGGGTACTTGTTGATCATGAACCCGAAGATGTGGCGCCTGCTGGTCTCGGGGTCGCTGCGGCTGTTCCTGGTCAGCGCCGTGCCGGCCGCGGCGCACCTGTCGCTGTTCGTCGGGGTGGTGGCGACGGCGATCGTCTTCGTCGTGCCGGCGCCGCAGACCCTGCACCAGCGCCTGGGCCCCTAGCCGGAAACGATGCGCGCGAGCACGGACGGGACCGCCCGTTCGAGCCCGGCCGCGGCTTCCTCCTCACCGGCCAGGTGCCGGAGCAGGGCCTGCTGGAACAGGCCGTCGAGCAGCGCGTAGGCGACGGCCTGAGGCACGGCAGCCGAAGCCGAGGCCAGCTCGGCGTAGCGCGCGACGACGTGGTGGATCATCTCCTCGCGGCGCCGGTCGATCTCCAGCACGTCGGCGCGGAAGGACTCCTCGAACAGGCTCTGGTTGCGCAGGTCGTACCAGAGGCGGTGCATCTTGGCGTCCGCGCGCAGCGTCGCGGCCATCGCCGCCGCGAAGTCGCGTTCCAGGTCGGCCGCCGTCCGCGCGCCGGCGACGATCTCGTCGTACCGGGTGACGCACACTTCCTCGAACTGCCGCACGCAGTGGGTCAGCAGGTCGACCTTGTCGGTGAAGTAGTAGTGCAGCACGCCGTGCGAGAACTCCGAGTTCTGCGCGATCTCCCGCAGGCTGGTGCGCGCGTAGCCGAGCTCGGCCAGCGTCTGCAGCGCCGACGCCGCGAGCTGGGCGCGCCGGTCGGCGAACTTGTCCACCTGGCGGCGCGAGATCCGGTCCCGGGTCCGCTCCTTCGCCTCAGTCACCTGCACCGTCCGTCACGTAGTCGTTGCCGGATCCAGTCTATCGAGCACTTGACCAGCTTTTCCTTGACAAGCGTCCAAGAGACCCTTGACGACCGTCCAGGCCCCGGAGATGCTGAGCGCCGACCGGCTCGAGGAGGAGGTGTCCATGGGGCGGCACGACCTGTCCGGGCGCGCAGCGCTGGTCACTGGCGGCGCGGGCGGCTTGGGGGCCGGCCTGGCCGGAGCGCTGGCCGAGGCCGGCGCCGCGGTGGTGATCGCCGACGTCCGGGAGGACCTGGGCCGCGCGACCGCGGACGCGCTGAAGCAGACCGGCGCCGCCGCTGCGTTCGTCCGGCTCGACGTCACCGACGACGCGAGCTGGGAGCAGGCCGTCGGCGAAACCATCGCCGAGCTCGGCGGCCTGGACATCGTGGTCAACAACGCGGACGTCGAAATCGCGGGCCCGCTCGCCGACCTGGACCCGGCGGGCTTGCGGCGGATGCTCGACGTCAACGTCCTCGGTACCGCGCTCGGCATCAAGCACGCCTTCCGCGCGATGCGCCCGGGCGGCGCGGCCGGCCACGGCGGCGCGGTCGTCAACATCGCGTCGGTCGCCGCGACCGTCGCCTTCCCCGGCATCGCCGGCTACTCGGCGACGAAGTCCGCGGTCGACCGGCTGACCCGGGTGGCCGCGGCGGAGGCCGGGAAGTTCGGCTACGACGTGCGCGTCAACTGCGTCTACCCCGGGCTGGGCTCGCCGGAGCCGGGCACCCGGCCCGCGTCCGGCGAGGTCACCGACCTGGCCGGCGCCGTCGTGTTCCTGGCCTCCGACGCCGCTCGCTTCGTCACCGGCGCCGGCCTGCCGGTCGAGGGCGGCCTGTGAGCGCTACGCCGCCTGCCACGGCCGGAGCTTCTCCGGGTTCCGCACCGCCCAGATCCGCCTGATCACCCCGTCGGCAACGTCGAACGCCAGCACCGTCTCGACCACGCCGTCGCGCTCGGCCACCAGCCCGGCCCGGCCGTTCACCACCCGCTCCCGCAGTTTCATGGCGGGGACCCGCTCGGTGATCCGCACGGTGTAGCGCGCCACCTGCTCCCCGCCCTCGACCGGGTGCGCCACCGTACTGGCGAGACCGCCTCCGTCGGCGACCGCGACGACCGACGGGTCCAGGAGCCCGACCAGGCCCGCGATGTCCTTGGCTTCCCAGGCCTTTTTGAACGCCCGGACGACCTCGGTGCTCCGCGCCGGAGACGGCGACGGAGCGGGACGGAGGCGGCGCCGGGCCGACGTCGCGAGCTGACGGCACGCCGCCGAAGTGCGTCCCAGCACCGAAGCCACCTCGGCGAACGGGTAGCCGAACACGTCGTGCAGGACGAACGCGACCCGCTCCGCCGGCGTCATCGCCTCGCACACGACGAGGAACGCCATCGTGATCGACTCCTCGAGCAGCACCAGCTCCGCCGGGTCCGCGAGGCTGTCCGACGGCACCGGCTCCGGGATCCACTCGCCGGCGTACCGCTCCCGGCGGACCCGCGCCGAGCCCAGCAGGTCCAGGCAGATCCGGCTCGCGACGGTCGTCAGCCACGCGCCGGGCCGGCCGATCGCGTCCCGCTGCCGCGCGGACAGGGCGTACCACCGGCCGTACGCCTCCTGGACGACGTCCTCGGCGTCGCTCAGGGAACCCAGCAGCCGGTAGGCGATCGCGATCAGCCGCGGCCGCTCGATCATCACGTCGTTCTCGCTCACACACCCCTGACGAGTCCCGGCGCGCATCTGTGACACCGGCGTACGCGATCCGGCGTAGACGCAAGTGCCGTACGCCGGCGGACGACCGGGGCCCGCCGGATCACCACCATTGAGCCATCCCGAAAGGAGGCACCATGACGCTCAAGCCCCGGGCCCGGAAGTGGTACCTGGTGGCGCACATCTTCTCGGCGGGTCTGTGGATCGGGATGGACGCCGTGCTCGGCATCCTGGTCTGCACCGCGCTGATCTCGGACGACGCCGCCGTCGTCGCGACGAGCCTGCGGGCGCTCGGCCTCTTCGCCGTCTGGCCGATGCTGGTCGCCGCGCTGCTCACGCTCGCCAGCGGTGTCGTGCTCGGGCTCGGGAGCAAGTACGGCCTCGTCCGCTACTGGTGGGTTGCCGTGAAGCTGGCCGTCAACGTCCTGATGGCGCTGCTGATCCTCTTCGCGCTGCGGCCCGGGATCGACGAGGCCGCGGAGCACCCCGAAGGCCTGCTCTACCCCGTCGTCGTCGCGCCCGCGCTCCTGCTGTTCGCCAGCGTCCTCTCGGTCTTCAAGCCGTGGGGCCGCGTCCGGAAGGAATCCCATGCCCCTGCCCGTTCGAACCACCGCCCTGACCAAACGCTACGGACCGGCCGCCGCGGTCGAGGACCTGAACCTGTCGGTGCACGCCGGTGAGGTCTACGGCTTCCTCGGCCCGAACGGCGCCGGCAAGACGACCACGCTGCGGATGCTGCTCGGCCTGATCCGGCCGACCGCCGGCCGCGTCCGGGTGCTCGGCGCCGAACCCGGGCCCGGCAGCCTCGCCCGCGTCGGCGCGCTGATCGAAGGCCCGGCCTTCTACCCGTACCTGTCCGGCCGGGCGAACCTGCGGGTCTTCGCCGACCACGCCGGCGTGCGGCGCACCCGGGTCGACGCCGTGCTCGACGTCGTCAGCCTCGCCGACCGCGCGAAGGACCGGTATTCGACGTACTCGCTCGGCATGAAGCAGCGGCTCGGCCTGGCCGCCGCGCTGCTGAAGGACCCCGAGCTGGTCGTGCTCGACGAGCCGACCAACGGCCTCGACCCGGCCGGCATGGCCGACATGCGGGTCACCCTCCGCAAGCTCGCCGCCGACGGCTGCACGGTGCTGCTGTCCAGCCACCTGCTGGCCGAGGTCGAGCAGATCTGCGACCGCGTCGGTGTCCTCGACCACGGCCGGCTCGTCAGCGAAACCACCGTCGAGGACCTGCGGGCGGGCGGCGCGCTACGCGTCGTCGCGGAGCCGCTCGAGCAGGCCCGCGACCACTTGCGCCGGCTCTACGGCGGCGTCCGCGTCGAGGGGAAAGCCCTCGAACTCGACGTCGACCCGGGCGAAGCCGGGCGCGTCAACGCCGAGCTCGTCGGCGCGGGGGTCACCGTCACCGAGCTGCGCTGGCGCGAACCCGACCTCGAACAGACCTTCCTCGCCCTGACCGGAGGTACCGGCCATGCTGCGTGACATCCGCGCCGAGCTGACCAAGCAGGCCCGCCGCCCCGCGAGCTGGCTGCTGCTGGCCGTCGCCGTCGTGCTGTCGCTGACCTTCGGTTACGCCGTCCCGTACGCGGGGCTGAGCGGCGCTGCCGGTCCCCCGGGCTCCGGCCGCGGGCTGGACGCGATGCTGCCCGGCGCGTTCGTCGGCAGCGCGCTGGGCGGACTGCCGGTCTTCGTCGGGGCCCTCGCGCTGATCTTCGGCGTGCTGGTGGCGGGCAGCGAATACGGCTACGGCACGTGGAAGACGGTCCTGGTGCAGCATCCGTCACGCGTCGCCGTCTTCGCCGCGAAGCTGGTCACGGTCGCGATCGGGGCGCTGGCCGTCGTGCTCGCGCTGTTCGCCGCGACGGCGGGCGCGAGCGTGCTCGTCGCGTCGCTGAAGGACCAGGCACTGAGCTGGCCGCCGGTGCCGGACGTCCTGCTGGGCCTCGGCGCCGGCTGGCTCGTCACGACGATGTGGGGCGCGCTCGGCGTCCTGCTCGCGATCGGCCTGCGGTCGGTCGCGCTGCCGATCGGGCTCGGCCTGGTGTGGCTGCTGGCCGTGCAGAACCTCCTCGCGTCGATCGCCGCGCCCCTGCTGGACTGGGTCGCGCAGCTGCAGAAGGCCATCCCCGGGCCGAACGCGGGCGCGCTCGCGGCGGCGTTCGGGGCGAGCGCGCCGGGGGTCGACCCGATCGTCGGCTCCGGGCAGGCCACCGTCGTGCTGGCCGCCTACCTGATCGCGTTCGGCGTGCTCGGCGGCTGGCTGCTGCACCGCCGTGACATCGCCTGATGAGGGGTGCCGGCCACCGGTGCGGTGAACCGGTACGGCCGTGCGCGCGGTGTAGTGTTTGCCGGTCCGACGGCGGTGAGCCACGTGAGGTGCCATGACAGTGCGGCGGTACCCGGTGGCGGTCCTGCTCGTCGTCATGACGGTGGCCCTGGTCGTGGTGAACGGTTTCGCGTTCTGGGGCGACACCTTCGCCCTGTGGGTCGACGACGCCATGCAGCTGAGCGCCGGGGTCGGCGCGGTCGTCTGCGGCGTCCTGGTCGCGCGCCGGGTCCGCGGGCACCAGCGGTGGTGGCGGGTGCTCGTGGCGATCGGCATGACCGGCTGGTCGCTCGGCCAGTGCGTCTGGTCGTGGTACCAGCTGATCGACGGGCGCGGGCTGCCGTCGCCGTCCCTGGCCGACGTCGGCTACCTCAGCTTCCCGGTGTTCGCGCTCGCCGCCCTGTTCGTCCTGGCCCGGGCGCGGATCCGGCCGGACCGCGAACGCTGGCAGCCCGCGCAGTGGACCGCGCACTTCGGCGTGGCGGTGGTGCTCGACGGCCTGATCGTCACCGGCTCGCTGTTCATCCTCACCTGGACCGCGGCGCTCGGGCAGCTGGTCCGGGCCACCGCGCCGGACAAGCCGACCTGGGCCGTCGCCATCTCCTACCCGCTCTCGGACCTGGTGATCGTGGTCGTCGCCGTGCTGCTGGTCGTGTTCGACCGGGTGGACCGGCCCTACCGCCGGAACCTGCTGCTGGCCGCCGTCGGGATCGTCGCGCTGGCCGCCTCGGACAGCGTGTTCGCCTACCTGGTCAGCATCGGCGCGGAGAGCATGAAGCCGTGGTCCGACGGCGGGTTCGTGCTCGGGCCGCTGTTCATCGCCTTCGCCCTGCTGGTGACGCCGGGACAGCGGCGGCACGACGACGTGAGCCCGGCGGGCGGGGTCGACTGGTGGCAGCTGGCGCTGCCGTACGTCCCGGTGACGGCGGTGGCGCTGCTGATCACCGGCCAGCTGCTGGCCGGCGCCGGACCGGACGGCGTCGAGGTGTTCGTCGGCGTGCTGGTGGTGTTCCTCGTGCTCGCCCGGCAGCTGCTTTCCTTGCTGGACAACAGGTTGCTGCTGCGCCGGGTCTACGACGGGCAGCAGCAGCTGACCCACCAGGCCTACCACGACCCGTTGACCGGGCTGGCCAACCGCGCGCTGTTCGCCGACCGGCTGGACCGCGCCGTGGAGACCGTCGACCGGCCGCTCGTGCTGATCTTCGTCGACCTGGACGACTTCAAGGAGGTCAACGACCGGTTCGGGCACGCGGGTGGTGACGTCCTGCTGCACGCCGTCGCGCAGCGGCTGCTGAGCTGCGTGCGCGCGGGCGACACGGTGGCGCGCTTGGGCGGCGACGAGTTCGCGATCCTGCTGGAAGGCGAGGTGGACGCGCCGCAGGCGGTCGCCGACCGGATCCAGGGCGCGCTGCGGCGGCCGTTCGCGGTGCACGGCACGCTCGTCCCGGTCCGCGCGAGCATGGGCCTGGTCGTGCCGGACCCGGCCGAGCCGCTGGTGACGTCGGACGTCCTGCTGGGCCGCGCGGACACGTCGATGTACGCGGGCAAGCGGCTGGGCAAGGACACGACCGTCGTCTACCGCCCGTCGCAGGACGGGCCGCCGGACTTCCCGTCGGCGTTGCGGCGGGCTTCGGGCGGTGTTCCGGAGGGCTTCGGTCTGGTGTTCCAGCCGATCGTCCGGCTGGCCGACGAGGCACCGGTGGCCGTGGAGGCGCTGGCCCGCTGGACCACGCGCGACGGCACGGCGGTCTCACCCGAGACGTTCGTCCGCGCGGCCGAAAGCGCGGGCCTCGGCGCCGAGCTGGACGCGCTGGTGCTGGACCTGGCGTGCCGCGAGATCACGACGGCCGGGCTGGACCTGACGGTGCACGTGAACGTGTGCGCGAGCCGCCTCGGCGCGGCCGCGCTGGAGCGGAGCGTCGCTTCCGCGCTGGACCGCTACCGGCTGCCGGCGTCCCGGCTCGTCGTCGAGATCACCGAGACGGTGCCGGTCCCGGACCTGGCGGCGGGGGCGGGCGCGATCCGGCGGTTGCAGGAGCTGGGCGTGCGGGTGGCGCTGGACGACTTCGGCGCGGGGTACAGCTCGCTGACGGTGCTGCACGCGCTGCCGGTCGACCTGATCAAGCTGGACCGGGCGTTGACGACGGGGGTGCAGCCGGAGCGCGACGCGGCGCTGTGCCGGTCGCTGGTCGGGCTGTGCGCGGATCTCGAGCTGGACGTGGTCGCCGAGGGGATCGAGACGGCCGAGCAGGCTTCCCTGGTCACCGCGGCGGGGTGCACGACCGCGCAGGGCTACCTCTACGGCCGCCCCGCTCCGCTCTCCGCCCTCCGGCTGTCGGCGATCTCCGCGGGTTAGCAGCGCCCCAATGTGGCCTTGGTTGCGTCTGACGCACCCAATGTGGCCTTCGGTGCGTTTTTCGCACCCAATGCCC